>JAUVVS010000261.1 GCA_030604545.1 Deltaproteobacteria bacterium
CTGAAATCTCCCGAACGGATTGAAAAAATTGCAAAACAACAGCTCGGTCTGACAACACCAACACCAGAACAAATGCTTATAATTCCATGAAACCATTTGAAAACAAATATATCAGACTACGCGTCGCCATTGTAGGTCTTCTCTTCAGCATCTTTCTTTTAGCAATCGGGGCAAAGGCGGTGTACGTGCAAATTTTTCGCGGCCCATGGTTGTCTGAAAAAGCAGCAGGTCAATATGAAAAGTCTTTCATATCTCATGGAAAACGGGGTACAATATACGATACAAAATATAGAGAAATGGCTGTCAGCATCGATGCGACTTCAATTGCAGCATATCCGCATTATATAAATAACTCACAGGCAGCAGCAAAACCCCTTGCAAAGGCATTAAAAATCAACATATCAGCGGTCAAACGAAAATTATCTTCTAAAAAGTCATTTGTATGGATTAGACGTCAAATAACACCAAGAGAAAAAAGGGCGGTCGAGGATTTGAATCTAAATGGGATAGGTTTCATACCGGAACATACCCGCTTCTATCCAAACAGAATGCTTGCCGCGCAGCTACTCGGATTTTCAGGAATAGACAGCCACGGCCTAGAAGGAATCGAATTCTATTATGACAAATATCTTAAAGGCAGTAGTGATAAATTTACGGTCTTAAAAGATGCTCGCGGTCGTGAGTTCGATGCTGAAAAAAAAGTAGTGCCAGTTTATAACGGAAAGAATCTCATTCTTACCATTGATAGGACAATCCAGTATATAACCGAAAAAGCTCTCGAAGAAGCGGTTAATGATTTTTCAGCAAAGTCTGGAATCGCAATCGTAATCGACCCAAATACAGGGGCCGTATTGTCTCTGGCACACTTTCCCTTTTTCAATCCAAATTCTTTTCAAGACTTTAGCAGGGAAAAATGGAGAAACAGAGCAATAACCGATCCATTTGAACCGGGATCAACCATGAAGATATTCACGGCGGCTGCAGCGCTGGAATATGGGAACTGTACACCTAACACAATCTTCTTTTGTGAAAATGGTGCTTATAGGATCGGCAAGAACATCGTCCACGACATAAAACCTCATGGATGGATGTCCTTGCAACAAATCGTTAAATATTCGAGCAATATAGGCGCGGTCAAAGTTGGCGAAAAGATAGGGCAAAAGGCCCTTTACCAAACACTCCGTGACTTTGGGTTCGGCAAAAGGACAGGGATTGATTGCCCGGGGGAAACAACAGGCAGTCTATCTATGCATGATCAATGGTCAAAAATAGACGCTGGTACAATATCATTTGGCCAGGGAATTTCAGTATCTGCAATACAGCTTATAACCGCGGCTTCTGCAATTGCAAATGACGGGATTCTCATGAAGCCCTATATCACCCGTGCAGTATATGATCAGAATGGACGTCTGGTACAAAGTTTTAGCCCTTATAAAGTTAGAAGGGTAGTTTCCAAGAAAACAGCAAGGACTGTAAATAGAATAATGAAGACTGTTATTGCCACTGGAGGCACAGGTGTCAGGGCCGCGCTTAAAGCTTATTCCGTCAGCGGCAAAACAGGAACTGCTCAGAAAATTGATAAAACCGGAACATATGCTAAAGGAAAATATATGGCATCTTTCATCGGATTCGCACCTTCAGAAAATCCTAAAGTAACGATCCTTGTCATAATTGACGAGCCGCAGGAAAAATATTACGGCGGTATTGTTGCAGCCCCGGTATTTAAAAAGATAGCCAATGAAACACTCAATTATTTAAACATATCTCCCAAAAGTGGAAATGAAAAATTAACTGTCTCCTTAGGGAGCGAGGTAATAGGGTGAAGCTTTCTGAATTACTTAAAACAGTTACCGTAAAAAGAGCAATCGTTTTAATCACGGAAAATAGTATGCAAACTCAAAAGATTGAAAAAAAAGACCAACTACGATTGGATCCGGAAATAGCTTCGATCCACTATAAAGCACAAGATGTTAAGCCGAGCGGCTTGTTTGTCGCTATACCGGGCCTTACGACAGATGGCCATCATTTTATTGACGAAGCTTTTTTAAAAGGTGCATCAACAATTGTTTGTCAAAAATCTGCCGGCTTGCCTCGCATGAATCAGCGTGATGGCTATGAGGTTAAAAAGGATTCAATAATAATTGAAGTTAAAAACACCAGAAAGGCCCTAGCTGCAATATCGAGCCGGTTTTACTGAAACCCGTCGGAAAGCTTATTTATAATTGGCATAACCGGCACAAATGGAAAGACAACAACCGCTTTTTTGATAGAAAGTATACTTAAAAAAGCCGATTTAAATGTTGGCGTCATAGGAACGATAAATTACCACTATTCAGGAAAAACATATAAGAACCCCATGACAACGCCTGAATCGCTTGACCTGCAGAGAATCCTGGCAGATATGCTAAAGAAAGGAATTACCCATGTTGTTATGGAAGCTTCATCACATGGTATCGACCTTTTCCGCATTGACAATTGCCAGATAGATATAGGCGTATTTACCAATCTGAGTCAGGATCACTTAGATTATCATAAAGATATGAATTCATACTGGGAATGCAAAAAAAGGCTTTTTACTGAAAATTTAAACTCGGGTCCAAAGAAGGGCCGGACCGCCGCTGTAATCAATTGTGATGATGCAAAAGGAAAAGAACTTTTGAGTTTGCTTCCCATTTCAAGTCTGACCACAGGCTATTCAAATAATAACATGATATGGCCAAAACATTTTAAAATCGATATGACCGGTATTGTGGGAAAAATTTCAACTCCTGATGGGGATTTTGAGTTCAAATCATCCATTGTGGGAAAACACAATCTGGAAAACATTCTCAGTGCCACCGGTGTTGGCTTTGCTCTTAATATTCCCCTAAAAGCTATTAAAAACGGTATAGAAGAAATTTCCAGTATACCCGGACGTCTTGAAAGCATTCCTAACGATTCGGATAAATTTATATATGTTGATTACGCTCATACTCCGGATGCTTTAGAAAATGTCCTGAATTCGTTAAAATCGCTTACATCAAACAGAATTATTTGTGTCTTTGGTTGCGGAGGCGATAGAGACAAAGAGAAACGCCCTCAAATGGGTGAAATAGCAGGAAGACTTTGTGACCTTGCTATTATTACATCTGATAATCCAAGAACAGAGATGCCCATGGAAATCATCAGCCAGATAATTCAGGGAACAATAAAAGTTTCTTCGCATGAATATACACCATTGGAACTTGCAACCGGTTTTAACAAAAAAGGGTATGTTGTAGAACAGGATCGCAGAAAAGCCATACGGCTTGGTATCAAAGTATCGCAACCGGGCGATATTGTCCTTATTGCGGGTAAAGGCCACGAAGATTATCAGATAATCGGAAACAAAACCGTCTCTTTTGACGACAGAGATGAGGCTAGACAAGCTCTTTCACAAGAAGCGATCAGCAGCCAGCGCACAGCCACAAACCATTAATGATCGCTTGGGGCTTTTTACATGCCTCAATAACCATAAAGATGGCCATTATTAGCAAAAAGTTCAACCTTTTGAAGAATAGAAAGATGACAAAGCCTATGTCGTGGACAACTGCTGAAATCCAAGAAGCATCAAAGGGAATACTTTTGTTTGAAGATGAGACTCTTGCTTTCTCAGGCGTCTCTATTGATTCGCGCAAAATATCCATAAATGACCTCTTCGTTGCAATCAAAGGA
>JAUVVS010000085.1 GCA_030604545.1 Deltaproteobacteria bacterium
ACTCCCCATAGGAACGGAAGAAAATTTTAAGGGCATTGTAGATCTTATCAGTATGAAGGCATATACATATGATGCAGATGGTATGGTTACCAGCGGAGATATACCCTCAGAAATGCAAGATTTGGTGGAAACAGAGAGGGAAGCTCTTATTGAAAATATTGCAGAAGCTGACGATGAACTCATTGAACGGTACCTGGAAGGTGAAACCCTTTCCGACGAGGATCTAAAGTTGGCTTTGAGAAAAGGAACAATATCACGCACTTTTGTACCTGTTCTTTGCGGTTCTGCCACAAAATATATCGGCACAGAGCTTCTCATGGACTTTATCATAAATTGTTTACCTTCTCCCCTTGATCGAGGTTCTAAAACAGGGGTTGATCCGGACAATGGAAGTGAAATGGAACGAGCCCCTGATCCTGATGCACCTTTCTCTGCATTTGTTTTTAAAACCGTGGCGGATCCCTTTGCAGGTCGCCTTTCAATATTCAGAATTGTATCAGGAACACTTGGAGCTGATGGTAATTTCTATAACGCAAACAAAGAATCAAAGGAACGTTACAATCAACTATTAACCATCGCAGGAAAGAAACAGAATTCAATAACTAAGGCCGGACCAGGTGACATTGTTGCTGTGTCCAAACTAAAGGATACAACCACGGGCGATACGCTTTGCGATATCGAAAACAAGATAAAATATGAATGCGCTGAACCGCTTCCTGCCCTTATTTCTTTTGCTGTTGAACCCAAATCAAAGGACGATGAAGACAAGATTTTCAGTTCTCTTACAAAGCTTTTAGAGGAAGATACCGCTTTAAAGCTCACAAGGAAATCAGAGACAAGGGAAATTCTTTTGTCCGGAATTGGGCAGGTCCACATAGAGGTCACCACTGAAAAACTCAAAAGAAAGTTCAACGTCGAAGCCGAGCTAAATATCCCAAAAATTCCCTATAAAGAGACAATAGCAAAGAAGGTAAGGGTACAAGGAAAACACAAAAAACAGTCTGGAGGACATGGTCAGTATGGCGACTGCTGGGTTCAGATGGAACCTTTGCCAAGGGGAAAAGGCTTTGAGTTTGTCGATGCAATAGTCGGTGGTTCAATCCCTAAAACATATATACCTGCCGTTGAAAAAGGTATTATTGAGTCCTCCCAGAAAGGGGTGCTTGCCGGTTTTCCATGTACAGATTTCAAGGCTACCCTCGATGACGGCACCTTTCATGCGGTTGATTCTTCTGAAATGGCTTTTAAAATTGCAGGTTCTCTAGCCTTTAAGAAGGCTATGGAAGAGGCCAAGCCGGTTTTGTTGGAACCGATAATGAATATTTCAATCGTTACTCCAGATGAATTCATGGGTGACATCATGGGTGACCTTAACGGCAAGCGCGGAAGGGTCCTGGGTATGGACAGCAAGGGGAAAAACCAAGTTGTTAAGGCAAATGTGCCAATGGCTGAATTTTTAAAATATGCGCCTGATCTGAATTCAATGACAGGAGGTCGCGGCATATTTACCATGGAATTTTCACATTATGCAGAAGTCCCTGCACATATATCAGAAAAGATTGTAGAGGAAATAAAGCGGGGTTAAGTGGTTGAGTGGTTGAGTTGTTGAAAGGAGAAAAGTGTGTCAGAGAAATTGGGAAGTGATTTTCGGGATCTGAATGTATGGAAAGTATGTAGAGATTTTGTTAATATATTGGCTTCGAAGAAAAAGAAGAACTGATTGAGCATATTATTTCTGCCATAAGCTTATTAAAAGGCTATATCAAATATCTAAAGGGTAGAAAAAATAATGAACAAACAATTTGGCTCATATGTATACTATCGAGAAGGTCTTATTCAACTCAACTAATCAACTACTAAACAACTTAACCACTATTGTGGGATGCATTTTTTACAAGGCGCATAGCCGGCCCAGAATGCATCCCATTTTTTTGAAAAAAAGATCCGGTTTCTTTTATCGGTGCTTTTCCCAAATGGACATGTTTTGGTATGAAACCTTTTTGATCTACGATTTCCTATATAATTCCTCTCTTTTTCTTTCCAGTTCTTCCATATTCCTTTTTTTGCAGACATCGCCTTTCGCTGATAACGAAGCAATAGGGCATTATATCCGACATTTGGGCTTCGGGGCAGAAAAAAGGCATACCCCTCCCCTATTATCCTTGCATTTGCAAATACGCCACTCCTTAGAAAGACATAAGCCAGCAACCTTCCGTACTGGTCATACCTTTCCCTTCCAAACTTCAGACGTACTTTTTTTTGAAAAACCAGCTTCTTATTAAAATTTCTTGCTTTATCACCTAAAGGTTCGGCCTTTTTATCCTCATGGGCCACTTCGGGGGCATTGATCCCAATGTACCTGACGCGTCTTCCATCCGAAAGGACAATGGTGTCTCCATCATTAACCCATCTTACTTTAAAAAGATTTTCAGCAAAAGATTGACTGACTATTAAAAGAGAAAATAGTATTAGATAAATAAGGAAAATAAGCTTCTTCATAAGTAGAGACATCGGGTGATCGGTTATCGGTGATCAGGTAATCAGTAATCAGTGACCGATTACTGATTACCACGTCGCTTACCATAACTTTTTGAGAAGTTACTATTTCACACATCTAACTCACAGTGATGTATTGCACTTTCATCCAGCATCCTGGGCAGACCTCCGCACTCAGATGGGATAAACCCAAGAGATTTTTTCCATATTTCATCGTCTTCCATGCAAAAATAAATCAGTACATCAGTTGAAAATTCTTTAATCCAGCCCACAATTTTGCGGTAAAGATTGATTCGCATTGGTTTAAAATACCTCATCTTTCCGTCAAGCCCGGAGATGAATTCACCATAAATTATTTTTGAACCAGGAAAACGTTTTTGAACAATAGGTTTTAGGTTTGGGATGAAACGGAAGGTGCCCAGGCTTATCCATACAACATTGTCAGAAGATACATGTGAAAATATTTGCTCCACTACATGTTTGTAATCTTCTTCACAGCCATCGTAAATAATCATGGGATCAAAATGAAAGGCTAACGGGTATCCCCATGACTCGCATCTTGCCGCTGCTTTGAGTCTTGCAGAAAGTGAGGCGGTTTGACGCTCTTCGTTATGAATAACTTTATTTGTGTTAAGTGACCAGGCAGCTATTGTTTTGCGATTGTGACTGAGTGATTTTAGCCCATCAATGGCCGTTGTTTTGGTCTTTAATTCTAAAACGGCATGGGCCTGAGAAGAAAATTTCGGGACAAGAAGACCGGAAAGATCGGTCCATTTTTCCCAAATCATGCTGTCTGTAAACTCTCCAGTACCTATCCTCGTTACAGCCTTTCCTGAAAAGAGGATATCTAACTCCGAGAAAAGATCATCCTGATTGACAAAATACTGAAGAACGGGTGGATGAAAATATGATTGTAATATACAATAGGCGCAATCCATTACACAGAATGTACCGATGTGCAGAATTTTATAACCACAACACGTGTAAGAACGTGTTCCAGGACAAGTTTTGATAAAAGCTCCCTTGTTTCGAGTAAGAAAAAGAACCTCTTTTCCTTTCCGGATTGGATCATTTGCAGAAGAAACAGACTTAAAGACTTTGTGCGGACCTTCGACAATTTCAGAGGGAACATTGAGACGTGACTTGATTGAAATGGCTACCGGTGTATTTGCTACCTGTTGATCTATATATAGTAGTTCAATTTTAGTTTTTCCGGGCATGATTTTCAATATTACTTAAATTGAATATTGAATATTGATTATTGATTATTGGTGGAAGTCGCTTGCGCAGCGCAGGCGCTTGCGCAGCGTGTCGCTCCACTGTTTTAATTGGAATTGTCGTGCTAAAATTGGCAGAATTCCTTAAATATTCAATCTTCAATCGAAAATATTCAATACTAAGGTACTATCTTAATATTTTTTTCATACTTGGGTTTTTGATTATTTTATCAAGCTCTGCCTTGCGCTCTTTTAATTCAATTAAATTTTTAAATTGCAGACATAAAGTATAAACGGTAGATTCAAAATTATTAGGAGGAATAAGTTTTGCACCGGCTCCGAGCTTTAGATTTGATACATGTTTTTTAAATTCTTTTTCCGCTTTTGTTAATGCAGGATACCGTCGCTGTTTTAAGTATGATCTTATCTTTTGGGTCTTTTGGTTCCGGTCTAGATCATCATTATTTACAATTCCCTGAAAACAACTTTCTTTAAGTAATTCAAATATAGAAATGTCTTCACGAAAAGCAATTTCTTTAAACATAGTTAGTATTTCCATTTGTTTGTTCAAACTTAGCTTTAACTTTGAAAAAAGGTCTGCGAACTTAACACCCACATCCTCTTCTAACCTGCCAAGCTCCAAAGCCATATCCAGGGAGACATTGTTGGAAAGTAAACTGTTTTGAATGGTCTGCGGAAGATGATATATTTTTTTAATTTTTATAATAAATGAAGGATTTTCAGGTAAACCGAGTGATGAAGTTTCCTTACCTAATGCGATATCATCTTTATAAAAAGGTGAAAGCATATAAAGTGATCTCGATTGTTCTATTAAGTTAAGCTGTCTTTGAAATGAATTATCCGCGATTGCAAGCTTTATACATTCAAGCCTTTTAATGCCGGAATCAATCACCCTTGATAAAATATTTTGCCAACCTAACTGCTTGCATGCAGCAATACGGCGGAAACCGCTAACGATGATAAATTTAGAAGATTTCTCTAATAATATTGGCGGGGTTATCAGTCCCACGTTTTGAATAGAATTGACAAGACTATTGATACATGTCTTTGTAGTAATATGAAAGGTGTTGTCATCAGGATTGATTCTGGACAGTGGTACGGTCTTTTCCCTAGATCTCATGATTTGGGCCGGTAAGCAATTTTAGCGCTTCCATGTATTTATTGCGCGTATTTCTGATTACATCTGCTGGAAGGGAGGGGCCCGGCGGTTTTCTATTATAGTTTATTGAAATTAAATAGTCCCTGAGATACTGCTTATCGAAACTCTTTTGGGGACCACCCGGTTTGTATGTTTCTTTTGGCCAGAACCTTGATGAATCCGGCGTCAGAACCTCATCAATTAAAATAATTTCATTTTCATTAAGACCAAATTCAAATTTTGTGTCTGCAATGATTATTCCTTTTTTGTCAGCAAACTCAGCACCTTTTTTGTAGATTTCCAGGCTAAACTCTTTTACCTTGTCTGCAAGTGTTCTTCCTATCTTTTTTACAGCCTCTTCAAAATCAATGTTTATATCATGGAGACCTATCTCGGCCTTTGTTGAAGGAGTGAAAATAGGTTCAGGAAGTTTATCGGATTCTTCTAAGCCTTCAGGCAATTTTATTCCGCAAATATCCCCTGTTTCCTGGTAAGATTTCCATCCAGATCCAGATATATAACCCCTTACAACGCATTCGATGGGAAGAGGCTCAGTCTTTTTTACCAGCATGCTTCTTCCTCTAAGATCTTCAGCATACGGCTTGCAGGATGACGGATAGTCATCCACATTGCTGGAAATCAAGTGGTTTGGCACCAAAGGCTTCATTACTTCAAACCAGAATAGGGATATTTGGGTTAATATTTTCCCTTTATCTGGTATGGGATCAGGCATGACAACGTCAAAAGCGGAAAGTCTATCCGTTGTCACCATTAAAAGGTTATCATCAAGATCGTAAATATCTCTGACCTTCCCCTTTTTTAGCAGATTTAAGTCAGGAAAATCAGTTTCAAAAACAGCATGTTTCATTTCAAACTCCTATTGAGTGCCTGAACGAAAACTCCCGTTCAGGCATTATTTAGATTAAAGTGATCAGTGACCGATTACCGATTTTCATTTTGCTGAACTATCTCTAAGACTTTTAAATAACACAATATACTGTTTTAATACCTGAAGCGCATTATTATCAACTTTAAAAAACTCAATTCCCATTTTAAATTTTCCGCCTTCTTCCTCATTACAATAAACCACCTTCCCTTTCATCTCCACCAGATCATCTTCGAGGCCTATTGTCAGCGATAGCTGATCCTGTAATTCCATTAAAAAATGAGTTTCAAGAAGTATGCCGGCTTCAGATACATCTAAAGTCCTACCCATTCCCTGTTTTATAATTACATCGTTTCTATAACCAGTAAAGTACAATAGGTTGAGGTAAGCGACTCTTTCATGTCTTCTATTCTCTTTTATCGTCATTTGTTCCACCCCGAAAAAAAATTATTATTTCACTTCTTTGCCGATTTTTTTAAACTCGCCTTCTTTTGTAATTCACATGTCATCATTGTGGTCGCCAATATACAAGTTCCAATGTTTTCAATAATATTCTTAAACGTATTTGAAAGCTGATCATATTCTTTCCGTAGTTTTTCAGGGACCAGCTTTTTTACCTCGAGGTCTTTTGATCCGAAAACCAAAGCAGAATATGGTTCATGACCCATATTCAGAAATGGAACATGGCCGAAAAAATCCTCCTTATTAAGAGTAGATAGATGTACATAATCGCTATCTGTTTTTCGAACAATAAAAGCATTTCCCTGTTTAATTGAAAATAATCTTTTTTCGTTTTTATCAGGCTCCATTACTAACTTTTTATCTTTTAGAAAATCTTTTACTTTTTTCTTTTTTATATAAGCATCAATCGTTTTATCGGTAACTTCCCTTAGTCTTTTATCAAGACTTATTACAAGTCTCCTGAATTCCGGGGAGAAAGGTGCAAGTTCATTGGAAAGACGTTGTGAATCCAGAACACCCAGTTGAACATTTCCTGCTGCAACAGCCGTTGCACTACGAATTTGACCCTCCACTAAGAATGAAGATATGTTCCCGATAAATGAACCATCACCGATTTTAACTATTTTTATTGTCTCTTTGGGAGTTTCTTTAATAATATCTACAACCCCTTCCAATATAACCCACATCCATTCGCCATGTTTTCCTTCTTCAACGATTCTATCTCCATCAAAGCGCTCTTCTTCAGCAACCACGTCCATGTAATCAACAAGCGGGCCTTTGATGATTGGCAGGGTCGGCTCCTTGCCGGATAAATCTGATGGTTCTTTTTCAAAAGATACCGGTCCTAATTTTTCAATATCACCATCGTCCAGCATCTTTAAGCCATTGAGTATTATTTCCATCCGACCAAAGTTAATAACTTTTTCGCTTTTTATATCTTCCGTGCTGAATTCAAATTCTCCTTCAACCCACCCAAAGAGTGAATAAACAGCGTCAATACCGTTCAATGAACCATTCGAAGCATTTACCGGGTTGCCATTTAAGAAGTATATCAACCCCGGGTTGGGGGCATATTTACTCATTATTCGCAACAACCCTGAACTCCCGTTTGAGCCGAGGAGCTGCAATATCTCCCCAAGATTGAGAAAGTTTAGATTGCCTGATAAAACAATGTTACTATTCATGCGTAATAATTATTTTGCCCATTTAAATTCTTTTTGAAGGTGTTGCAACGTCAACTTCACACATTCCTTAAATGTAATCCCGACACCTTCACCCACAATAGCACTGCCAGGAAAAGAAGGAGCCTTAAGCTGTCTATTAAGATCTTTTTCCATCTGCTCCATAGACAGCACAGGAAGACCCCTTTTGATAAGGTCTCTCTTATTATACTGCAAAACAAGAGGAATCTTGAAAATACTGAGACCATACATCTTTAAATTTTGGTGAAGGTCCTTTAAT
>JAUVVS010000203.1 GCA_030604545.1 Deltaproteobacteria bacterium
GATTCAAAAGGTTACAAAAATGTTGAAAAAATCCTTAAAGAAAATCCTGATGTTCAGGCTTACGCGCCCAGGATAAAGCTAAGCGCCATGTTGAGTAATTTCGCAGAAACCACTAACATCCGATTAAATGGTATAGATCCTGAGAAGGAAATCGAAGTTTGTCCCAATGTTGGTGAACGCATGAAATTTAGTGGCAGCCAAATACCTGATGTTTTGCTCAAACCGGGAGAAATCATTATTCCTGAAAAACTGGCCATGGGTATGAAGATTAAAATTGGAGACCCTGTAGTGCTTGTAGCCAACAACAAGGATGGCAGTGTAAACGGCCTCAATTTCACTGTTGCCGGGATTATAGAAAGTGTTTTAGGTCCCCAGGGCAAGGAAGGGTATATGCATATAAAGGATGCTCAATCCTTGCTTCGCATGGAAAAACCCGAAGTTATAGAAGTTGCCCTGCGGATTAAAGAATTTGACAAACTCGACGGGGTTTACACAGATCTTAAATCTTCTCTGGCAAAATTTACGAATAAAAAGGGAAAACCCGCCTTTGAAATACATACATGGGAAGAACTCTCCCCATTTTCAAATATAGCCAGGATGATCGATTTCATGGCCATTACCATGAAATTGATCATGATCGCTATTGTACTTATCAGCATTTTAAACGTCATGATCATGTCTGTTTATGAGAGGGTAAGAGAAATCGGAACGATGTCCGCCATTGGAACCGCACCAGGCAAGATAATGGGACTGTTTTTTGCGGAAGGATTATCCCTCGGGCTAATTAGTATCCTGGCCGGCAACATTATCGGGATCTTCGGAATTTATATTCTAAATATTTACAAGATCCGGTTTGCTTTTGGCAGGATGGACGATCTTTTGTTGTCTCCGACAATTAGCTTCTCAGAGCTTGTTTGGGTGTCGGCAATAGTTTTGATGGTCTCGATTTTTGCCAGCCTGTAACCTGCATATAAGGCTTCTAAGATGGAACCGGTTGATGCTTTGGGGCATGTGTAATAATTGATGATTTTCGATTGCTGATTGTTGATTGAAAGTATGCTGTTAATTTTATAATAAAAAGACAGGTCGAGGGGCTGAAAGCTATAATTCCTAAAGGAGGAAGATAATGATAAAGTCGCTATCGATGGTTTTAATGTGCCTGAGCCTTGCCGTACCGGCCTATTCAGATGATGGCAATGAAATGCTTCGAAAGGTTGACCGCAATTTAAACCCGGAAAGTTTTGAAATGTACAGAAAGCTGATAAATATTGAGCCAGACGGCTCAAAAAAAGAATTTGTAATGTATTCAGTTAAAAAAGGAAAAGATAAGATTGCATCTGTCTTTCTATCTCCGGCCAGTGAAAAAGGAAGGAGCACCCTGCGGATCGGGGAAAACATATGGCTTTATATTCCTAATGTCGGCAAACCGATACGCATAACCAGTCTTCAGTCGGTAACAGGAGGGGTGTTTAATAATTCGGATATTATGCGGGTAGATTACAGTGCAGAATACAACTGTGATAAAGTTGAAAAGGCAGACCAAGGACATATTCTTTACCTTAAAGCAAAGACAAAGACAGTTGCTTACGACAGAGTTAAAATGTGGGTTGATGGTAAAAAACTCCTTCCATTCAAAATGGAATGCTTCGCCTCGTCAGGTATGTTGATTAAGACCCTTTATTTTAAGAATATCAAAGATTTTGGCGGAGGAATTGTACGCCCTGCCGTAATAGAGACAGATAGCCCTCTTTATAAAGGCTACAGGTCGGTTATTATTTTTGCAAAGGTTAAGAAAAAAGATTTGCCTGATGAAGTTTTTTCCTTAAATTATATGCCGAAAGTGGAAAGTCTAAGGTAGCACAGTCACACTACTGAAAGTCGAAGAAGGATTTGAAAATCAGGCATGTTTTTTACACGCTTTTCACAATTTTGCTGCCGCGACCGCAAGAAATATACCTTTTTTCTTCTATGGTGGCTTTTGGTTTGTCCGGCTATTTCTCTGCACGGATATGCAGGAGCGGAGGATCAGACTTCAGATACACTCGATCTTGACTTTGAAATTCCTGAGGTTGAAAAAAAATCTTACGAGTTCAAAGCCGAGCTGGAGATATCGGAGACGGTAAAGGGTCTGGATGAAGATAGCCTCCTCTTTCATCAAAAATACCCGAACGGTGTAGATGATGAAACGTTCTATCAGACCGATTTAAATCTCAAGGTTGAAGGGAGTTACCAGGTTAATATAATAAAACTTTATGCCCGCTTGAAGGGAAACCTTTACTATAACAATGAAGCAGACTGGGAAAACGACCGACGAACGGAGGAGGCCTACCTGTCGCTACAACCTACTCCATCTATAACATTTGATGCGGGCAAAAAAGTCTTAAAATGGGGTAAGGGATATGCCTGGAATCCTGCAGCCTTCTTCAGCCGCCCGAAAGATCTTGATGATCCGGATGCGACCCTGGAAGGATACTATGTTGTCAGCGGTGACTTTATAAAAAGCATGGATGGTTTGCTCAAAACGGTTGCTTTGACACCTGTTATTCTTCCTGTATCGAGACATGTCAATGATGAGTGGGGTTCGGAAAAAGAGATTGTCTGGGGAAGTAAAATATATTTTTTTACTTTTAATACCGATTTGGATGTTATGTTCCTGATTGGAAAAGAAGTAAAAGACCGCCTTGGATTTGACTTTTCAAAAAACCTTTCTTCTAATCTTGAGATACATGGTGAAGCAGCTATTGTTTTTGATCATATAAAACATATCGCTGATCAAGAGGGTAACCTCATAGAAGAAAAAGGTGATGTATTGAATTTTCTTGCTGGCGTGCGCTATCTGACAAAGAATGACACAACTTTTATTTTCGAATATTTCAGGAACGGCCAGGGTTACACCAGAGATGAAATGAAAGATTACTTCACCCTGATTGAAGACGGATACCAGGAATACATAAGCAGCGGAAGCATGGCGAAGCTTGCCACAAGCAGGAAATATGGAAGTCAATTCTATAATAAACAGACAGTAATGAGAGATTATCTTTACTTAAAGGTGACTCAAAAAGAGCCCTTTGACATTTTATATTTTACTCCTTCTATGGCCTGTATCTACAATCTAAATGATAAAAGCTCATCAATCACGCCTCAGATAACATACACTCCCATAACCAACCTTGAACTCGACCTTAAAGCTACATTCCTTTTGGGAAAAGACTATACTGAATACGGAGATAAAATAAATGACTACAAAATTATTGCATCAGTGAAGTACTATTTTTAGTAAAGCTTTTTCTTAAACCGGCCTGCCTGCACCAACACTCCCCCTCCCCATCACTATTTCCTCTCGAATTTATTGATGCTGTTTAGCGGTCTCTTTAATGATGGCATATACATTAAGGGTGGAAATGTTGTTTTGTGCAGCAATATTTTTGATAGTCATGTCTGCTATTGCCTTTATTTTGTTATCAGCGAGGCCTCTAAGGGCAACTCGAATATTAAGGTCATATTCCTGGCATAAATCAGCTAAGGAACGATTCCCTATACACGGTTGGGGAGTGTCAGGCAATTCTTTGGACTTGCCGGGCACTTCCACAGGTTTCATAGCCAAATACAATTGTTGAGGTGACTTTTTATTCAGCTTTGCAATTTCCTGAAGTAAATGGTGCCAGGCATAAGTAAATAAGTATTTTTACTTTCCCATTTCGGTGAAGTGAATTTCCGACTCAAATCTTTATTCTTGATGCAATCACCTCCTCACCAAAGAATTCAGGCCAGCCCTCCAGTCCGCCACTCCGCCACAAAGACGGCGGACAAGAAAAATGGTGGACAAGAATAACGGCGGACAAGCCCGCCAAAATAACGGTGGACAAGCCCTCAATCTATTGACAATCGCCCTGAAAATTGATGCTGGTAGGCTAATTTACCAAGAAATTCTGTAAAACCCAAAATATATTGGACTACACAGAAATTTTCCTGCATAGTAATTGGGCAGAAAATTCAGTAGGAGGTTTAAATGTGTGATTGTTATGAACATAAATGTGAAATCTGTGAAGAAACCATACCTATGCACATAGGAGATTTTAATTTTCCACGTGAAGATTTTAGGGTTTATTGCCATAAGCACATTAACCAAGCCCCAATAGGAGCTGTTGTTTTTGAGCTATTTGATGATCCTCTTAAAGAATTCGATCCTGGATGGAAATGCGCCATTTTCGGCCCCGAAGCAGGTCAAATAAATCATGGCGATAACCATCCTAATATAGCGGGTGAATTTAAAGAATGGGTTATTTCGTAGAAATCTTCTGCTCAACAAGTCAATAGAGCCGATGTCGTTAGAGGACTGGGGCAGGCCTTGACATTGGACAAATCTGTAAAGGATGAGATTATGTCTGTATTTGGACTTATTTCCTCTGATAACAGTGTTCCCCACGATGCAATTCAAGTGGCTATAGCAATGCAAGACGCTACAGAAGAATTGATGAAAGCAAGAGCCGAACAAGATGAAGAGACATTTGAAGTAGGTATTGGTATCAACACCGGCAACGCTATTGTTGGAAATGTGGGTTCTGAGAATAGAATGTATTATACGGTTATCGGCGATACTGTAAACGTTGCCGCAAGATTAGAGCAGATTGCAAAGGGTGGCGAAATAATTATCGGCGAAGAAACATATGATCAAACCCAAGGTCGTTTCCGTATGCAGAAAAAGGGTAAATTACGAGTCAAAAATAAGACTGAGCCGGTTATGTGTTA
>JAUVVS010000028.1 GCA_030604545.1 Deltaproteobacteria bacterium
ACAGTCTTTACATGATGTACCCATTCTTGGCACCAGTTGTCATAAGAATCGATAAACCCATCTTCGTCTACTGTAAATGTTTTTCCCTCATATTCAACTGTCGGCATTTAAGTAACCTCCTTTATAACAGAATTATTTTTTGGCTTACTGTTTTTCATCCTCAATTTCTATATGGTAGACCTCGTCAAATAGTTGAGTGGTTAAATGGTTGAGTAGGAAAAGATTTATAATTAAATCACTATGTTAATATTTGCAAACTGTTGTTTGTCCAATTTTTTGGAAAACGGCTATTAGTCTTATCATTACAACTACTTAACTGCTCAACTACTCGACGACTTAACGAGATCTGTATAAAGCCCTTTTCTATATATTAATGTTTTTTTAATGTCAATATGAAAATATAATTTTCTTCTTTTTAAAAACCGAATTAGTACTCTTTTGGCATCTTATTCAATTGGGCCAGAGTAAAAACCGGACCGTCTTTGCACACAAATTCTTTGCCGACATTACACCGACCGCACATTCCAACCCCGCATTTCATTCGATTTTCAAGTGACATGATGATATGATCGTGTTTGTATCCCAGGTTGTCCAGGACAGGTTGAGTAAATTTAATCATGATAGGAGGGCCGCAAATAATGGCGTATGTGTCTTCATCCGCCGGGGGTGCCTTCTGTTCGGTAATGGTTGGTACAAATCCTATATTATACTTCCAGTCCGGATCATCAGTGCCGTCCACGGTAATGTGCATTTTGATATCATCCCTCTTCTCCCACTCAGCCAGTTCATCCTTATACAGGAGCATACCGGGAGTTCGTGCACCGTATATAACATGAATATCTTTGAATTTAGAGCGATTGCCTGGATCCAGCATGTAAATAATGGATGAACGGAGCGTTGTAAAAGCAAAACCGCCACCGATGATCACAATATTTTTGCCTTCCAGAATATCCCAGGGATACCAGGTTCCGAGTGGGCCGCGAATCCCCATGACATCACCAACCTTCATGGCATGAAGATAGCTTGTAACGAGGCCGACCTTATTAACCGTAAACATAACAAATCCGGTTTCCGTAGGGGATGATGCGATTCCGATTGGTATTTCACCCTTCCCTGTTACAGAAAGCTCGGCAAACTGACCGGCTTTGTAAACGAATTTATTTTCATCATCAGGATTCAAAAAGACGAATTTGAATGTTTTAAGGTTTTTATCTTCAGACTCGATGAAAACATCATCGATGATAACCGGATAAGGCAGATATGGATTTTGCACAAAACCCCCTTTGGATATTGACGATTGATGATTGTTCTTTTTATCTACTAATCTTTTGGAAATTAGGTCATTCGTAACATTTTAGCCTTATAAAAAAGTAATTTGAACTATATAGCTTCAAAGGTAATTAAATTTTGAATCGTGTAACTGTCTGAGCGTGTTAGTGAGAGTTAAGAAAAAACAGGGATTGAATCGGTGTGTTTCAAAGGCTAATCGGCACTTAATGCTTACTTGTTTATTTATATGACATGCACTGTTTTTTCTTTATTCTCACTTATACGCGAGTTTTACACATTTAAAATTTAATTACCTTTGAAGCGACCAATTTTTCAAACAGCTAAAATGTTACGTTATTTTCAATTTATCTGTGATAGGATATTAACAACTGTCAATCTCCGAAATTGTTCATTATGTCGCAAACTCTGCGAATATCAATATTAACCGGACAGAGGCGAATACATCGCCCGCATCCAACACATTGGATTCCATTCTCATATTTGTCCACATAATATTTCAACTTGTGCATAAACCGTTGACGAACCCTTTGCATTTTTTTACTTCTGGGATTATGTCCCGACCCATGTTGAGTAAAGAGAGGATACATGCAGCTATCCCAGTTACGCATCCTCACTCCTGAGCACCCGTGATGCTCGTCCTGAATGTCGAAACACCAGCATGTGGGACACAAATATGTACATGTCCCACAGTTTATACATGAAAAAGCCACATCTTCCCAGAAAGGTGCATCATAAAGTTCCATTGTTGTTTTTATTCTTAATTTATCAGTAGAAACAAAAGAAGTTATCCTTGCCTCCGCTTCTTGTTTTATTCTTTCGATCTGCTTACTTGCAGCATTGGAATCTGACTCTAAATTCCAGCCGGCAGCCGCTAAAAGGTTTTCACCCTTTTTGGTAATGATTATACCTAAAAAATGTTCTTTTACATCAACTATAAGAAGATCCAATCCATCTTCATGAAATGGCCCGCAACCGGCGGTTGTACAGAAGCAAGTGCCGGCCGGGGTGTTACATGCAAATCCTACGAATGTAGTAGCTTCATAGGATTTTATCCAATATGGATCTTTATATTCATGTGTATCGAAATTCCGTTTAACCAGTAAAAAAGCTTTGGCGTCACAAGGTCTGATGCCGATTACTACGCGGGGCGAATAATCCCTGGCAATTTCTTTCATCACGTGATGATCTTCCTGCTTTTCATCCAGGGAATATTCAAACATCACTTCAGACTGTGGATGAACCAACGATTTTGGTGAAAGGAGTGTATTTGAAAAATTAAAATCAGGCTGTTCACCTTTATCTAGTTCTTTGAAATTATGGAAATTATCTTCCTTTACCGGACCAAATAACCGGTAGGATGCATGCAATTTCTCCAGACCAACAGCCCAATTTTCCTTATCAATTTTTATCACCTTCATAATATTAACCTATTTAATAAAATCATCAGGATCTTCAGGTCTATATGTATCCAAAGGCGGACGTTCTTCTAAGGTTAGACCGGCTTCCCAGCCGAACAGCTCCATACAATCCTTTTCCAGTTTCCTGGTAAACATTCTGACATTTATTCCCATGGGACACGCCCGCTCACAGGCACCACAGTCGGTACACCGCCCGGCACAATGATAGGCCCTTAGAAAATGGAATGTCCTGGTGTCGACAGGATCTATGCTTTTCCCCACCCACTGAGGTCGATGTTCATCAACAAAGCAGGTGGGGCAGTAACAGAGCGGACATGCATTTCTGCATGCATAACATCGGATACAGTTTGAAAGGAGGTCATCAAAGTATTTCCATTTTTCTCCAGGTGACATGGATTCGATTTTGTGTACATCCGCATATCTGTCTAAATCCTTTTGTTCCTCAACCAGATCTGCAACAAGTTCATCGTAAATAACGGGATTTCGATTAACACATGTTGTACAGTTGCCCTGAAGCACATCTTTTTTATCCAAGGTTTCTTTAAACCCGTCACCTTTAACTGTGATCTTACTCCCCTCCTCTGTAACCTCTTTGATTTCACCTTCAAACATGTCTGAAATCGTATGTTTGTCAATCATCCCCCTGCAGGGTACGCCAATAATATAGAGCTGTTCCCGCTTAATCTTATTTTCAATAATATGTGTAACAATATTCCGGGAATCACATCCCTTGGCAACAATACCGATCTTTTCCTCTCTATCGGCAAGGTAGTTTGCCAGATTGATCCCGCAGTTGCTGTCCCACACAAAATGATCTACGTCATCAGGTGTTTTTGCAAAATAGGGTTCATTAATCATCGGCACGGTTCCCTTACGGAAACACATGACCATATCAACTTTGGACTCTTTTAAGAGTCGATTTGATGTTTCCTTTATCTTATCGATATATCCCAACATGTTAAGCTACCTTGACCTTTGCTTTTACAAAATTTGTATGGGGTCCAAGAGACTTAACCGCCGCGGTGACCTCTTTGACCACATTAACGAATTTGGTTGATTCAGCAGAAGAGATCCATGAAAAATGGAGACGGCCGGGTTCAATTCCCATATGCTCCATAAGGCTTTGAAATAAAGCAAACTTTCTTCGAGCATAGTAATTACCTTCCAGGTAATAACATTCACCGGGATGTCACCCGGAAACCCAGACTCCGTCAGCCCCTTCTCGCAAGGCGGCCAGGATAAATTTGGGGCTCATCCTTCCCGTGCAAGGAATCCTAATGACCCGGATGTTTGCCGGATACTCCATTCTACCCACACCGGCAAGGTCAGCAGCCCCATAGCTGCACCAATTGCATAGAAAACCAACGATCTTTGGCTCCCAATCTGACATTGTAGTAATCTCCTAAATCGGTTAAACCGGAAATGCGAAATTCGATTTTTCGTAATATTTTAGTAACGTTCAAAAGTGTTCACATAATTATTTTCCTAAATAAATAGGATCCATGTAACAATCATTCGGTAATGTATATTTCCGAAAGACGATATCAATTTACCTATTAGGGGGTGACCAAATATTTGGGATTTAACAGACAGCTTCTTTAACACTAGAGCTTATGGGACGCAAATCCCAAATATTTAATCACTGTTAGCACTATAGGAATTATACAGTGATATCGCCTTTCGGAAACATCCATTACCTTTTCAGATTATGAACGCTTACAAAACAATGCGAACACTTTCAAGTAATCGGTGGTCGGTGATCGACGCCTGATTACCCAATACCTGATCACCGATCACTGGTGACCGATCACCACATTGACAAAATTTTGTCGATGTTGCACTTCTAAGCGCCTAAAGATATTACACTGCTTCATTCAATGAAAAGATCTGTTCAAAAATCTGATCATTATCAAAGCCTTTAAGTTGAATCGCTCCGGAGCGACAAGATGCCACACATAGGCCACACCCTTTGCATAGAACCGGATTGATTTCAGCCTTGCCGGCAAACGGACCCTCTTCTGTAAATGAAGGTGCTGAATATGGGCAAATATTAATACAGGTGCTACAGCTGCTACACAACATGGGGTTGGTCTTTGCCGCCGTACCGCTCATCTGGATTTTTTTCTTCGCAAGTAAGGTTATCCCCCTTGTTGCCGCTGCCTGAGCCTGAGCTATGGATTCATCAACAGGCTTTGGTGCGTGGGCTAACCCGCAAATAAAAACACCCTCTGTTGCACAATCAACAGGCCGGAGCTTAACATGCGCCTCCATAAAAAAGCCATCATCATTCTGTGTCACCTTGAACATCCGGGCAAGAGGATTTTCCTTTTTTGGTATGATCGCAGAGGCCAAAACCAAAAGATCGGAATCTATTTCCATCTCTCTCCTGATGGTTGAGTCCGTAAACCTGACCCGAAGATCTCCATTGTTAATATTGACATTTAATTCTTTATTGAAGTCGTATCGAATAAAATGAATCCCTTTAGATCTTGCTTCCCGGTAGAGATCTTCGCGCAATCCATAGGAGCGCATATCCCTATAAAGGATAAAAACGTCCATTTCAGGGTTGAGTTCTTTGAGTTTCAAGGCGCTTATTATGGAGTGGGTGCAGCAAACCTTGGAACAATAAGGGCGTTCCTCTATCCGTGAGCCGACGCACTGAATAAAAACGGTCGACTTTTTCTCCATTAGTACCAGGTCGTTTTCAATAAACTTTTTATCTAATTCCAGGCTGCTAAGAACACGCGGATCCTTACCATATAAATACTGATCCGACTTAAACTCCTCAGCTCCCGATGCAATAATGGTAACGCCATGCTCCAGAATCTTTTCCTTGCCACCTATTTCCATCGTCGTTTCGAAATTACCAACAAATCCTTCAACCTTTTTTATTTCGGCATTTAAAAAGATATCAATCTTTTCGTCGGATTGAACCTCTTCAATCAATCCTTTCAGATTCTGCTGTATATCCTCACCCCGCCAGGTTTCATAGAGATACCTGGCCTGCCCTCCAAGTCTTTCTTTCTTTTCAATCAAATAAGTATGATATCCCTGATCAGACAGCATCCTTGCCGCTGCCATTCCTGAAATGCCTCCACCGATAACCAGGGCAGACTGGTTGATCTCCAATTCCGGTTCAATCAATGGTTCTTGTAAAGCAGCCTTGACAATAGCCATTCTTGTCAGATCTTTTGCTTTTTGGGTTGCCTTCTCATGATCAGAAGCATGCACCCAGGAACAGTGGTTCCGGATATTGGCCATTTCAAAAAGGTATTTATTGACACCGGCATTAGCCAGTGTTTCCTGAAAGAGAGGTTCGTGGGTCTTGGGAGTACAAGCAGACACAACCAGACGATTCAAACGCTTCTCTTTGATGGCTTTCGCCATTATATCCTGAGTGTCTTGAGAACAGCTGAACATATTTTCTTCTGCATAAACAACGTACGGCAAGGCTCGGGCATATTTTACAACAGACGGCACATCCACCACCCCGCCAATATTGGTCCCGCAACTACATATAAATACACCTATACGGGGAGGTTCTCCTCTAATATCGATCTCTTCTATTATTTCTTTTGTCTTTGTTAGAGTCCAACGGGATTCAACAAGGGAGCTTCCGGCCACACCCGCAGCGGCGCTGGATTCGATGACTGATTGGGGGATATCTTTGGGGGCCTCAAAGGCGCCGCACACAAAAATACCGGGTAAAGAAGTTTTAACGGGTTTAAAACTTGTTGAAGATGCAAAATTATATTGATCACGTTCAATCCCGATTCGGTTCGCCAGGTCAATCACCTCTTTGCTCACGCCAAGACCGACGGAAAGAACCACGATGTCGAATTCTTCTTCAACCCTTTTGCCTGTTTCGTCTATATAGCGTATGAGTTGTTTTTCGGCATCACCAACAGGGACAATGTTACTGATTTTTGATTTGACAAAGCGGATGCCTGCTTCATCCTTACCTCTATTGAAATATCTTTCAAAATCCTTGCCATGGGTGCGGATATCCATATAAAAGATGGCCGTATCCAGAGGCTCCTTGCTATGCTCTTTTGCGAGCATAGCCTCTTTGATGGCATAGGTGCAACAAACCGACGAGCAATATCCCCTGGCCCCGATATGCTCATCTCTGGAACCGATACACTGGAGCCATGCTATTTTCTTTGGTTCTTTTTTATCCGACGGCCGAACTAGATGCCCACCATAAGGACCCGATGCGGAAAGCATCCGTTCAAATTCCAAACTGGTTACGATATTATCAGATTTTCCATAGCCATATATATCGTGGATCCCTGGATCGTAAGCTTCGCAACCGCTTGACAGAATGACGGAGCCAACCCTGATTGTAAAATCTTTTTGCTTATCATCGAATTTAATTGCACCTGTTGGACAAAACTTTTCACAGGCTTTACATTTACCATTTTTAAAGTAAATACAATTTTCTGAATCAAGTGCGTATTTAAGGGGCACGGCTTGGGCATATCTCACAAAAGCCGCTTTTCTTTTAATAAGCCCTGCATCATATTCACTGACAACTTTTTTCGGACATTTTTCCGCGCAGATACCGCAGGCAATACATTTATCCATATCAACATACCGGGGATGCTGGGTTACTTTGACTTCAAAATTTCCCTCTTCTCCGGATATGTTTTTTACCTCTGACAGCGTCAGCAACTCTATATTGTTGTGCCGGCCGACCTCGACCAGTTTAGGGGAAATAATTCACATGGCACAATCATTGGTGGGAAAGGTCTTGTCCAATTGGGACATAATTCCACCAATAGAGGTCGTTCTTTCAACAAGATAGACATAATATCCGGAATCGGCCACATCTAGTGCAGCCTGCATTCCGGCAATACCGCCGCCGACAACCATTACCGAACCAATCTTTTCTTTTGACATATTTTCTTCCATCTTAGTTTACCCCCTAAAGGGGGTTTATAGTAGTTCTCAAAATAACGTTCCGTTTCAAAGACTGTATGCAGCGTCTAAGCTTCCGAGCGAATTCATTTGGGGATATTTGATTAAGCGTTCTCGGCGAAGCGGAGCGTAAAAATTAAAGCTGTTTGAGTCCCGAGCATAGCGAGGTCGAGTTCTTTAATTTTAGCACAGCGAGCCATAGAACGCTTCAAATAGATCCACGATGAGTTCGGAAGCTTAGACGCGAATCAATCGGAACATATTTTTGAAAACCTCTATAGCATTAGGTTAAAAAGCCTTCAAAACCTCTGATATCTATCTGGTTCATATCGACACCCAGATCTTTTGCGTTTATCCCCATTGCAATCCCAAGTATTTGTGGGAATACGATAGAAGGAAGCAGATGGTTTGAACCACGTTTTATGTTAATTATCTTCTGGACACTATCAAATTGCAACTGGCACCAGGGACAGGCGGTGCAAAGATAGTCTGCACCGGATTGTATTCCGGCAGCAAGTTTCTTTTCCGTCAAATCCATGGAAAGATCATCATTTACTCCCAGCAAAGGTGCACCGCAACATTCCAGCTTCAACGGCCATTCAATGCTCTTGGCACCTGTGATCTCCAGCAATTGATCGAATAGAACAGGCGCAACCGGGTTGTCAAACTGCATAACATCACTGGGACGTAAAGCATGACAACCATAGTGGGCCGCAACCTTAAGATCCTTAAATGAACGTGTTATCTTTTTATTAATTGTCTCAAGCCCAATATCTTTATGGAGCACGGATAAAAAATGCTTTACCTCGATGCTTCCCTTATAGACTAACCCCTCTTTTGCTAAAATGGCATTGATTTCATCTCTAACTGAGGAATCTTCTTTTATGAGATGATCTGCCTTTTTTAAACTGCCAAAACAGCACTTACAGAGCGTCATGACATTCAACGACCGCTTTTCAGCCAAAGCCAGATTTCTGGCGGAAAAGAGCAAAAATGTCTTGAAATCCGCATTTCTAATGGGATAGCCGCAACAATTAAATTCACGGATATCTATTATATCGACGCTTAGCTTGTCCAACACCGATCTGGCCGACAGCTCATAGTGCTGCACGCGGGCCGGAATATTACATCCAATAAACAATGCAAATTTCATCATCTTATTTCCATTATTTTAACTAGCTGTTGCCTCATTTATTGCCATATTTTTCAGTTCATAGAGTACATCAGTCACCTTTACGCCCTGAGGACAATTTTCCTGGCATTGATAGCATGTAAGACAATCCCACAACATCCTTGAACCCATAGCCAAATCTTTGAGGCCAAGACCGACAGAGCGCATAATCTGATGCGGAAGCAGACCAAGGACCTCTTGAGGATCTTTATAGTTTTCCACCACGGGGCAGATCGTGCTACAATTTTCACAGGAAAAACAATATGAAAAGGTTTTGGCCTGGGAAGATAAGGCAACCTTATGTTGAAAATTTTTATTTATAGGTGTTAGAGGCACGACAAGCTCAGGTTTGGACATTAACTCGTATTTTGCAGCAATTGCCTCTTTCGCTATATTTAAAGGTTTAAGATAATCTTCGGAATCGAGTTCCTGTTGATTTAGACCGCGATAAAAAGAAAAGGGTGAGAGCATTAGAGACACCGGGTCCCCTTTTTGAATGAATTCTTCTCTTACATTTAGCCACAAATCTCTTAGATTGATGCCCGAAGGGCAGACCACGGTGCAACGATCACAATTTGTGCATAAATATATCCCTTCCTGAATCGCCCTGAGCTCCTTTTCGTCGAGATCTTTATTTGCGGCATAGACCTTTAAAAATTGCAATTTTTCTGAAGGAAGAATATTGAAGTTGCCGATTTTATCAAAGGCCACAGCAACTGAGCATCGCAGACTGCAGGTGCCGCAATGGGTACAGGCATCCAACTCAATTGCCTCTCTGGTAGCAATATTTGCCGGAGTCGATTTTTCTTTTTCCATCACTGCATTTACAAGAAGACTTACCGAGCTTGCAAATATATGAAACATTTTGCTGAAGGGAAGATAAGCAAGACCAAAAAAACAGGCAAAAATATGGATATACCAAAGTAATGTGGCAGTTCCCATACCATCCAGCGCTAAGGCAATGGGGCCGGAGATCTTAGCAACCGCATATCCTGTAAAAGCCCATTGGGGCTGTGAATGGCATTCAATACAATTCATCTCGTGGATCTCTTGGCCCTGTGATAACACCTTCTGATCAAAAGGTTTTTCCACACTTGGAGAAACAAGACCATAATACTGAACCCAGTAGCTCTCAAGGGTTTCGATTTCCTCTTCGTCGTCCAGGCCCGCATAATCCTCTTGCATGGCCTGAAACTCTGTGATGGATGTAATTTTTACCCCTTCTAGAATTACACCTGAAATCATAATAATCGATAGAATAATGATCGCGTAGTAATCCATGGCGTTTGTCTTAAGACGGGGCACCTTCAAAATAAAACGTCGATAAATAGCAATACCTAATCCTACTAAAACCATGAAACCAAACAGATCCCTCAAAAACATAAATGGATTTAGTGTCGAATAGTAATCTGAAAATAAAGATTCGGTAATGATACTTCCCATGGCGTGCATCAGCAGCAACAGCATAAAACCGCCATATATAAACATATGCATAAACCACCGGAGAAGATCCTCCCTGAAGATTCTGGCCTGGAGCACTACATCTAATATAAAAACCTTAATAAGTATAAATATTTTCGAACTGAAAATAGCACCAAATACACCTTTAAAAGCTGAAAATAATCTCTCGGAAGTTTGTATATTATTAGCAAAAATCCCGATTTTTCGTGTGAACCAGGTTGAAAACTTGTAGATCAGGCCTAATATAAAGATGATAAGAGAAGTATATAAAGCCGCTTTAAAAACCATATACTTGAACCTCCTCCATTAGAAGAGACCTTTGAAAAATTGTAAAGGCCTTTTCAATATCTTGTGGGATTAAGCTTGTCAATATATTTGTAATGCCATATCCTTATAGTAGTTCTCAAAATAACGTTCCGTTTCAAAGACTGTATGCAGCGTCTAAGCTTCCGAGCGAATTCATTTGGGGATATTTGATTAAGCGTTCTCGGCGAAGCGGAGCGTAAAAATTGAAGCTG
>JAUVVS010000182.1 GCA_030604545.1 Deltaproteobacteria bacterium
ACATAATAGATGGAGTATAATAATGACCACCCCTCAGTTAATTAGGTCCTTCAGCGATTCAATAAATGATTTTTCAAGTATTTTTGCCTGTTCAAAGTTTTCCGCCTTACGAAAGAACTTGTCATTTCCCAGTTTAGCAAAGATCAAGTTTACCGATTTCATTGGCCCATATCCTTCAGTGATGTGGGTAGGAGACCAACTATTATCCTTTTCTTTTACAGATTCAATGTAGGCTGTCCGGAAGTCAAGCCACGAACAAACTGCAATACCATCGGTGGCAATTCCTACAAACGTTTGTGGCCATCTCGATGTGTCTTCATTTACAATCCATTCATTAAACTCACCTTTGGTAAGGCGGATGGTTCCGAGTTTTACCTCAATTCCAAACGGGTGTTCTTGATCTTTATAATAGACAACATCACCAATGATTCCTTTCGTTCCATCAGGATTAATATAGTCTGGCACACGCTGATTTAACCCGAAGAGTCGTGGAACTAAATAAACACTTACAAAATGATGTTCTCCAGGACACGGACGATTACTAAGCCCCGATTTGTTAAGATAGAGATCTATGTATTCAGTATAAGTATTTAACACATACTCCCTCTTTGACTGCTCGTATAAGAGCTCACCATGTCCCTCTGCACTTCAATTTGTGATTTATTGTTAATAATTATTTGAGGCGTACCCTTGTATGTTGATATTTTTCCTTTTACTTTTACTATCTTATTTTCTAATTGACTAAGATTTCTAAATTCGATAGTCTTAACTTTGAAAATTACCAATCCAAGCTTATGCCTTGGATATTTACCTCCCATGTTTAGATAGATATTCCCATTTTTTGCATACGTTATTTGTGATATCACGCCTTGCACAATTAGATTTTTACCGATATGTGCTTTGACTTCATTTAGCGAAATATAGTCTTTTTTTTCGCTTAGTATGCTTCTTAGTCCAAAGAAAGCGGCGAGTGCTACAATAACAACCACCGCACTTATAATCAGCTTTCTCAGAGAACTTATCTGAGATTCAATCCTCTGTGCTTCTGTTTTTCTATCTCTCTCCATCTTGCCGACTGTTTTATTGTGGCAATCGATGCAAAGTTTGAATTTCTCTGGTATTTCTTTACCACACGCATTACATCGGTTTTGAGTATATTCATAGCCATGAGAAGCCTTATGACAACGTTCACAGAGGACTATGAAGTTTTCATTTGGGTATTCCCAAGGCATTTTGCCACGGGTGTATGTTTTATGGTGAACATGAGGAAATTTAGTTGAGCCACACTTCGAGCATTTCTTCCCGTAAAGCCCGAATACATCCTCTCGCTTTTCCCTCCACAAAGGGTGATTAATAAATTCCGAGTACTCTGTCTTATCCATATTAGATATTTATTTGATTACAGCCGAACGCTGAGCTGAGGAGCGAGGCAAACGCGCTAGCGTTTGCCATGTCGCCCTCCAGCGAGATGTTCGATAATATTAGAATTTATCGTCACATCATTTAAACTAAAAACGATATTATATAAAATAAGGCAGCTATCGCACCTATAACACCGAATACAGCATTCCAATCTGGTTTAGATGTAAATGAACGGATTTTGAAAAAATCTAATTTACAGGTATCCCGTATAGAAAAATTAGTCACAAAGGAACTGATCCGTGAGTACCAAAAGAAAACCTTTGTTCCCTTTGCCAATTCGCTTTCATCAATGTGTTTTGGATTTTTATATCTTTTAAAAATAAAGTATTTGTTTTTTGCCTTAATAAATTCGGATTCACAGGCATAAATAAGACATGCTACCTGACCATTGGGAGCTTGGCTGTATAGTAAAGAGCCTCCTTTTTCAATATCAGCATTTCTTGAACTAATTTCATCATCAGTACTATATTGCGTTATTGAAATTCCGGTTGGATGGCTTCCAAATCTTAAACCAATAGTATTTTGATTTTTTCTTTCAATAAATGGAAACTTACCTTCATCAATGTAAAGCTTATCGAAAAATTGGTCTTTTTCGAATTCACTGATTACATTATTAAAAAAGATTGTTGCTCTCTTGCTGAAGGCATCCCACTCTCTTCTTCTAGAATCTACGGTTTTAATATCTTTTTGGAATAGTTTCCTGTTTTTTCTTATAATTCTCTGTATCTTCATTTTTCATCGAACCATTAAATGTTAAGAAATAAATCAACGATATTAGATATCAATATATTGTTTCTTGATTTCAATCGTATATTAATATAGCGTAATTTTTAATGAAAAATCAAGAATTTTATAATCCCAAAAAACCTCGCAAATTGCTGGATCAAGTGCGCGATGTCATGCGTTTGAAGCTAATGGAATGTATCCGTCTGAGAGTTAGAGATATTGATTTTGAAATAAATGAAATAAGGGTTCACAGCGGCATAGAATGGGGATGGTCATATAACCGGATTTGATGTTGATAATGCAAGTCATAAAATCGACCTTAAAGAAATAATTCTGAATAAAGTAACAGCACAACTTAAATAAATTACTGCGTAATTCCATAATCTTAGAATATTGGCGTTTCAGAAAAAAACGATTCAGAATCTTTTTTCCTGGAAGTATGTAACTTACTAACAAATATAGTGATAATTTACGAGGAAGGATTTGACTTTTAGAATGGATTGCGCTAGTGAGTACGCAGCAGTTAATAGACCGTCAGGAGAAGTTATGAAATACAAGGATGCGGGCGTAGATATTGAAAAGGCCAATATTTTTGTTGAAAAAATCAAGCCATTTATAAAATCGACCTCACGTAAAGGGGTCATCGGAGACATCGGCGGATTTGGTGGGCTCTTCAATCTGGACACGAGAAAATATAAAAAACCCGTACTGGTGGCATCCACCGACGGCGTCGGGACAAAACTGCTCGTAGCCCGGATGATGGATAAACACGACACCATCGGCATAGATCTTGTCGCAATGAGCGCAAATGATCTGATAGTCCAGGGGGCGGAACCTCTCTTTTTCCTCGATTATATAGCCGCGGGGAAAATGGATATCGACAGAAGTGTGGCGATTGTAAAGGGCATAACGGAAGGATGTATTGAAGCTGGATGTGCCCTTATAGGCGGCGAAAACGCGGAAATGCCGGGTTTTTATGGAGAGAGCGAATATGACCTGGCCGGTTTCTGTGTGGGAGTTGTAGAATCCGATAAGATAATTGACGGCTCCGAAGTCAGTGTGGGAGACAGGATTATAGGACTGACATCGAACGGTATACACAGTAACGGCCTTTCGCTGGCCAGAAAAGCGCTGTTTGAAAAATCGAATCTCGCCATTACCGATACAATCGAGGGCATGAAAGATTCTATCGGGACGGAACTCCTTCGCCCGACAAAGATTTATGTAAAGGCAATCTTAAATATTATAAGGGACTTTACAGTAAAGGGTATGGCGCACATAACCGGAGGTGGATTTTTGGAAAATATACCCCGCGCGATACCGGGAAGGTGTAAGGCCGTAATAATTAAGAATAGCTGGGATATGCCCCCCATTTTCAAACACATTCAGGAAATGGGAGGAATCGATGAGGGGGAAATGTTCAAGACATTTAACATGGGAATCGGCATGGTTATTATCGTCGCTAAAAAGGACTCGCGGGAAGTCATCGACCGACTTGGCTTACTTGGACAAAAGGCCTTCATCATAGGTTCAGTCGCCCACAAAACCAAGAACGAACCATCTGTAAAATTTGAGTGAAGAGATGCTGAAGAAAGTTAATTTAGGGGTTCTGGTATCCGGTAGCGGCTCCAACCTTCAGTCTGTTATAGACAACATAGAACTGGGCAAGCTGGATGCGGCAATTAAAGTAATCATATGTAACAACCCCGATGCATACGCGCTGAAAAGGGCAAAAAAACACGGCATCCCGTCCGTAGTTATCGATCACACAAAATACCGGAATAGAGAATTGTTCGATCTGAAAATGATTGAAATCCTTAAATCCTTTTCGGTGGAACTCGTCGTAATGGCAGGATTCATGAAGGTTCTGACGGCAACTTTTCTCAGGGCCTTCCCGATGAAGATAATGAATATACACCCGGCTCTTCTCCCCTCCTTTCAGGGTCTTCACGGGCAGTCCGGCGCTTTTGAGTATGGCGTAAAATTTACCGGATGTACTGTCCACTTTGCCGATGAAGGTGTGGATACGGGGCCCATAATTATTCAGGCCGTTGTTCCCGTCTGTGATGACGACACCGTTGAAATCCTTCAGAAAAGGATATTGAAAGAGGAACACAGAATCTATCCTCAGGCGATACAACTTTACGCCGAGAATAAACTCGAAATCAGCGGAAGAAAGGTGCGCATAAGGGATCATAAAAAATTTGAAGGATTACCTCAACACAACCCGCCATTAGAAAAATTTTGATATGATTATCGTAAGTGCGTGCCTCATGGGGATCAATTGCAGGTATGATGGGGGAAATTGTCTCAATGATGTTCTGATTTCAATTCTTTCGAAAGATGTCTTTATCCCTGTTTGCCCCGAGCAACTGGGCGGACTTACGACGCCCCGCTTGCCCTCTCAAATAGTCTCTGGAAAGGGGACGGATGTACTCGACGGAAGGGCAAAGGTTTTGGATTCTTCCGGGATGGATGTAACCGACAATTTTATCCGCGGTGCAAATGAGGTAATAAATATTGCCGGGGTTATGAAGGTTGATACCGCATTTATGAAGGAGTACAGTCCTTCATGCGGTGTCTGCCATATTAAGAGAAATGGCGTGAATGTTGAGGGTATGGGGGTCGCGTCATCACTCCTTTCGGCAATGGGAATGAACATTATATCATCAGAAAAACTGGACGAGGAATATGTACGATATTATTGTAATAGGTAACGACCTTAGCTCACTGATGGCCGCGGTACATTCCTCCCAGAGCGGAAAGAAAACCATACTCTTAAACGATATAGACATACCTGATTTTTACTCCAGTTCCGGTTATACATTCGATATCGACCCGTTCCCATGGACAGGTTTTGAACCGAAAGGTATTTTCACTAAAATATTATCTGAATTCGATTTACCCGTTAATACATCTCCTTTAAATCCCGCTTTACAGTTCATTTTTCCGGAACACAGGTTTGATGTTTTAAGCGAGACAACCTCCCAGATCAAAGAGATAGAGAGAGAAATCGGCAGGAATTCAATCAATCTCCGGAAGTTCTATAAAACAATCTTAAAAACAGACAATTTCTTA
>JAUVVS010000272.1 GCA_030604545.1 Deltaproteobacteria bacterium
ATTGAAGAAGCCGCCAAAAAAGGGACGGTTATACAGTTTCTTCTCTCAGACGCCGGTCAGGTCGCAACATGGCCACAGATAAAAAGTTGCCTGAAAGAGGGTGATGCTCTTTACTTCTCACATGGATTTTCAATTGTTTATAAAGATCAAACAGGTATTGAACCACCTGAAAATATAGATGTAATTTTAGTTGCCCCAAAAGGATCAGGTCTTACCGTTCGTAGAAACTTTCTGGACGGCAGCGGCATCAACTCAAGCTTTGCGGTATTTCAAGACTTTACCGGCAAAGCAAAGGAAAGAACACTCGCCCTGGGGATCGCTATCGGATCAGGGTATCTTTTTCCTACTACCTTTGAAAAAGAAGTCCGCAGCGATCTTACAGGTGAGCGCGGAGTTCTGGTCGGCTGCTTGCTAGGTGTTATGGAGGCCCAATACAATCTTCTTCGAAAACATGGACACAGCCCAAGCGAAGCTTTTAATGAAACCGTTGAGGAACTTACCCAGAGTCTAATTCGTCTTGTAGCTGAAAACGGCATGGACTGGATGTTATCAAATATCAGTACAACTGCGCAGCGGGGAGCCTTAGATTGGGGTCCAAAGTTTAGAGATGCCGTAGCTCCTCTTTTTGATGAACTATATAAAAGCGTTGTAAATGGTCAAGAAACAAAAAGGGTTCTTGAAGCTAACAGTGCTCCCGATTACAGGGAAAAATTACAAAAGGAACTCGATTTAATACGAAATTCTGAAATGTGGAAAGCAGGTGTTGCAGTTCGGTCTTTAAGGCCGGAAAGGCGATAGGAGAACATTATGGAACCGATCCTAATATATGATACTACCCTGAGAGACGGAACCCAGGGAGAAAACATTAATTTTACCGCCAATGAAAAGATCAAGATAGCTAAGAGGCTGGACAAGCTTGGAATACACTATATCGAGGGTGGTTGGCCCGGTTCCAATCCCAGGGATAAGCTTTTTTTTGAACTCGCAAAAGAATTAAAATTCAAAACGGCTCGTTTGACTTCATTTGGCTCAACCAGAAAACCGGGTATTAATCCCGATAAAGATCGAAACTTAACAGCACTTCTTGAAAGCAATACGAAAACAGTTACAATATTCGGCAAAAGTTGGGATTTACATGTTGAGCAGGTTATGAATAATTCATTGGAAGAAAACCTTGCCATGATACGTGAATCAGTCGAACATTTAAAAGAAAACGATCGCGAGGTTATTTATGACGCCGAACATTTTTTTGACGGGTACATAGAAAACAGAGATTATGCATTGCAAACCCTAATGGCAGCTGTTGACGGAAGGGCTGATATTATTGTTCTTTGAGATACAAACGGCGGCACCCTACCCTTTGATATTGAATCTATCATCAATGACGTAAATAACACCTTGCACGAGAAATACAGCGGTAAAGCTAACGCCATGCCGGTCAAAATCGGTATTCACACACACAACGATTGTGGTCTGGCCGTAGCCAATTCCATAGCTGCTGTGCGATCAGGCGCCGTCATGGTTCAGGGAACTATTAATGGCTATGGAGAAAGGTGTGGAAATGCAGATCTAACATCAATAATACCGATTCTCTCCCTAAAAATGGATCGCCCCTGTATCTCTGAGAAAAAGTTAACTAAAATTAGAAAAATTTCCAGATTTGTCAGTGAAACGGCCAATATGATTCCTTTAAACTCTAGACCTTTTGTCGGCAGAAGTGCCTTTGCTCATAAGGGAGGTATTCATGTAAGTGCCATCATGAAAGTACCCAGAGCGTATGAACACATGAATCCTGAGCAAGTAGGGAATATGCGTCGCGTTCTTATATCTGATCTTTCGGGGAAAAGTAATGTGGAATATAAGGCTAAGGAACTCGGAATCGAACTTGATGCAAACGGTTACGACAGTCGCAAGATAGTTGAAGAAATAAAGCGCATGGAACAGGAGGGATACCAGTTTGATGTAGCAGATGGATCGTTCAAGATCCTCATGGAAAAATTTACAGATCAATTTAGACCCCTTTTTGAACTGGAATCATTTAGAGTAACCATTGAAAAAGACAAAGACCAACCATGTTTGGCCCATGCAACGATCAAAATTTCAGTGGACGAACAGAAAGAAATCACGGCTGCTGAAGGAATTGGACCTGTTCATGCACTGGATAATGCCCTGCGAAAAGCACTGGACAAATTTTTCCCTAACCTTGATTCCATGGGTCTTATAGATTTTAAAGTTAGAGTTATGGATGGACGGGACGGAACTGCAGCCAAGGTCCGGGTTTTAATAGAATCACGGGATCAAGATCGTATCTGGAGTACAATTGGCGTGTCAGAAGATATAATAGAAGCAAGCTGGCAGGCCCTTGCAGATAGCTTCCAATATAAATTGTCAAAGAAAAGTTCGAATAATCAACCCTAAACATGGAGTGAAATTATGAGTGAAAGAGTATTTATCTTTGATACAACGTTAAGAGACGGTGAGCAGTCTCCCGGTGCCAGCATGAATACCGCTGAAAAGATGCGGCTTGCCACGCAGTTGGAAAAACTTGGCGTAGATGTTTTGGAAGCCGGCTTTCCCGCTGCATCCGAAGGGGATTTTGAGGCGGTTGCCAAAATAGCAGGAAAGTTAAAAAAAGTCGAAGTTGCCGCCCTGGCACGTACATCCAAAAAGGATATCGATCGCGCCTGGAACGCAATCCGCCATGCTGCAAAGCCGAGAATACATACCTTTATTGCTACCTCTGATATCCATATGGATTACAAGCTCAACATGACAAGAGACGAAGTTATAAAAACTGCTGTAGAGACGGTTAAATACGCCCGATCCCTGACGGATAATGTTGAGTTTTCCGCTGAAGACGGGTCAAGAAGTGATCGTGATTTTCTATGCAGGGTTTTCGATGCTGCGATTGAAGCAGGTGCTAAGACTATTAATCTCCCTGATACGGTAGGCTATGCCATTCCGGAAGAATTTGGCGACCTTGTAAAGTATGTTTTTGCACATACGCCAAATTTAAAAAATGCGATCTTAAGCGTACACTGTCATAATGACCTGGGCCTTGCTACGGCAAATACGATTGCAGCAATAAGTGCAGGAGCAAGACAGGCAGAAGTAACTATAAACGGAATCGGAGAAAGAGCAGGAAATACATCCCTGGAAGAGATTGTAATGGGATTGTATACAAGATCCAATTATCTTCCGGTTTCGACCAATATTAAAACCGAACATATTTATCCGACCAGTCGGCTTGTTAGCATGATAACAGGTATTATTGTGCAGCCGAACAAGGCCATTGTAGGAGCCAACGCCTTTGCCCACGAGGCAGGAATTCATCAGGATGGCATGCTGAA
>JAUVVS010000269.1 GCA_030604545.1 Deltaproteobacteria bacterium
AATAATAGTTTTTGGTTAAATGTTTCGATTTGGTAATCTAAAATTTTTATGGTAAAGTAATAAAAAAACGCACAACCAGTTGCTGAAATCTTTCAGAGTGGCATGATTTTTCAGATTTATTATATAAAACAAGGAGTAGATCATGTACATGAAGTTAAAAAATAAACTATTCTTTTGTATTTTATTGGTATTATTTGTTTCTTGCGCACCACAGGTTAAAGTGGCCCCGTATATCCCTGTGGATGTAACAATTACCCCTGAAATACAAGAGGAGCGTGATGAAATTTATATGCTTGTCGCTTATGCTGTTGTTTTAAACGATTGGCAGGAAGGAAGCGAAAAAAAACGTGGGCATAATATCGGCTCTATTCTTGTTGCGCCGAATGGTCAAATTGTTAATTGGGCCAGAAACTGCAATGCTGCTCTTTCCAATGGAACACAGCATGGTGAAGTGCGCCTAATGTCAGGATACTTAAACCGTGTTGGCGGTTATACATTAAAAGAACATACGATATATACAACTTTAGAACCATGTGCACAATGCAGTGGTATGATGATATTATGCAGCATCAAACGAACCGTATATGGACAAACTGACCCTGGTTTTGGCAAAGCAATAGAACGTCTAACATTAGATAGTAAAAAATGGAATGAAATGGGTTATAAACCATATCCACGAGAAGTGATATCAGACCGTAGTAAGACAAAATATTGTGAATATCTGGATGAAGCATATGAGGAAGTAGGCGGTTCAATTACTGAATTTTTATTGACTGAAAAGGCAAAGTCAATTTTTTCAAGTTCATTAGAAGAGTTACATAATTATAATTTGAAATATCCTGAAGAAAATAGGAGTATTTTAGAGCATGCATATAAAACTTTAGCCAGTGTTCGCCCTGGAATTCCTACTATTTGTATTAAGGAAAAACTGACGGATAGTGAATGAAGTTTTTCTTTCGGTGTCGATATTATCGGATTTTAAGCCCTTCCCAAAATAGTTCTTCCTTTCTTAACCCATCAAAAAAACTGACCTTATAGTTGTTATTGCCGGCCTCTGCCAAAGGAATATGCATAAATTGCCTTTGACGTGGGAAAGAGTGGATGAAAGCTTTAGGAAATGATTTTGCCTTCCCAGAGGCGGGTCAGGAATTGTCTCCAGGGTATGATGGTTATTTTCCCGGCAAGACGTTCCGTCTGTTCATTGCAGATAACGAAGGCTTTGTCTGGTGAAAAGGTTTCCATAAAGGCCTTCATAGGTTTCAGGTCTTTATTGTCTATATGGTTTTCCCCCTTTACTTCCAGGGCGACTTCCCCTTCACCGAGAATAAAATCAACCTCAAGGCCGGATTTTGTTCTCCAGAAATGAATTTTATAATCCAGTTCGGAATATGACCTATGGGCAAGAATCTCCATGAGCATAAAATGCTCAAAGGCTCGACCAAACTGCTCCCCTTTCTCAGCCTCCACATGCCGTTTGACAAGACTCCCCGCCACCCCTACATCGAATAAATAAAACTTTGATGCCTTGCTGATAACCTGGCGATGCTGCCTTTTTTTAAAAGGCTCAACCATTGTTCCAAGAAGCGTATCCACAAGTATTTGATAGTATTCCTTCACTGTCTTTGAATCAACCGCGCATTCTCTGGCTATATTGGAGTAATTTATCAGCTCTCCATGTGCATAGCCCATGGCGTCAAAGAATCTTAAAAAAGCGGGAACGTTCCTGATCAGCCCCTCGGCAAAGACCTTTTCTTTTAAATAATCCTGCACATAGACTTTCAGGGACTTTCGGTAATTTTCCTGCAGATAATGAACAGGAATCAACCCCCTGTTCAAAACGGTTAACAAGTCGATATTGTCCAGCTCAGCAAATACAAAAGGAAATAATTCATACCGCCAGGCCCGTCCGCCGAGGAGATTAGCTTGACCTCGTTTCATTTTTCTGGCGCTTGAGCCGCACAGAATAAAACGTATTCCTTTGTTTTCAATAAGCCAATGGACTTCATCAAGTATCTGAGGTATTTTTTGGACTTCATCGAGGATGACGGAGTGCCAGAGGTCCTTTTCTTCCCTGGCCATCAACTGCTCTCGCAAAAGAGCAGGCCTTTTTGAGAACCCCAAAAAAAGATCGGTCTTCAGAAAATCATACACAATACTTTCCGGAAACCGCGTTTTTAAATAAGTAGATTTCCCTGTTTTTCTCGGTCCCCACAGAAAGGCAGATTGTCCCGGCGGTAAATCAATATGTAATAGACGCCTGATTTTATCCATTTCGGCATTCAATCCAATTTAGTTAAACTAAAATGGAGTTTAAACCGAAACAGTAAAATTGCCAAGAACAAATACATAATAAAAATTGACGTATCATTAATCCTCTGTACATAAGGCCGTCATTAGCAGGTTTGGCCACCCCCATCTGATGGTGCATTTCCAGTAAAGCTGCTTTTGTAATCTCAGGATAGGTCTCTGAACCGGAAGAGTATTTTGCTGCCATTTTACCATCTGAATACTTGAAGTCCGGCAGGTAAATATCAATTATGCCGGCCAGCTTTTTCAGTATCTCTAATCGTTCCCAGCCGCAGGTATTGTATACAAGAGGAAGTCTCAAACCTTTAGCTGCTGCCATATCAACCGCAAGTAAAATATGGGCGGAGTAATGAGTGGGAGTGACGAAATTAATGTTACGGCAGCCCATTTTTTGTAAATCCAGCATCATATCCGCCAGCTCTTTAATGGTTCCGGGATCACCTTTTCCTTCAAGGCTGACATCCCAATTTATACAAAAGACACATCTGAGTCCGCAATTTGTAAAAAATATAGTTCCGGAGCCTCTTTTCCCGACAAGGGATTTTTCCTCCCCGAAATGAGGATGATAAGATGAAATCTTAAGCTGGGACGAAGCCCGACAGAATCCTTCATTTCCCTCAAGCCTGTTAACTCCGCACATCCTGGGACAGAGCTCACAGCTTTTCATCATGTTCCATAATTCTTCCCCTCTTTTTTTCAGTTCTCCGCTTTTGTGCAGGCTCAAATACGCAGGCTCAAAACCGGAATCAGTTTTTGGCTGGTCATTTTCATGGCCGGATATATCGGGCAATGAGGTTGATTTATCCTTTTTACGGCACCCGAATTGTAAAATAAAGGGTGAACCACATAAGGCTAAATAAAGACATGAACTGATAAATTGCCTTCGTGAATGACCTTTCATAAAAATTTCCTCCATATTATCTGATCTATTGATTGTCGATAAAATTAACGAATATCCCTTACCTTTGAAGAATATCCGGTCCCTTTTTCAATCCTTTTCTTTCATAATCATAATGTTAACACAAAATGAGATCTGCGGTCATGGTCAGGCAAAAAAAGGGAAAAAGTATTTTTTCAGGAAAGCAGGGAAATCAAATCCTAACAATAATAATTTTGCTGCTTAAGGCAATATCTCAGGGACGTCAAAGGGTACACTTCCGGTAAATACAAGAGAAAAA
>JAUVVS010000137.1 GCA_030604545.1 Deltaproteobacteria bacterium
AATATCCAATTGAACGACCTATCTCAATTGGGGTGTAGCATTTTAGCTGTTTGAAAGCAGGGCCGCTTCAAAGGAAATTATTTGGGTTCCCTAAACAGCGCCAGAGTTCCCGACCTCGCAATTTTCTTGATCCCCATGGGCTTAAGAAGGCTCAATAGGGCGGATATCTTGCCTTCATCACCGGTTACTTCAATAATGTAATGCTCTAATCCAACGTCAACAATTTTACACCTGAAAATATCGACAATTCTTAAAATTTCAGCTCGGTATTCAGGTTTGGCTTTTACACAGATTAGGGCCATCTCACGCTTAACGGATTTTGAGCCTGTAAGATCCCTTATCTTTATTACATTAATAAGCTTGTTAAGCTGTTTTTCAATCTGTTCAACAAGCGGCTTGTTTGTTTTAGTAACAATCGTAATCCTTGATACTATAGGATCCATAGTTTCTGCAACGCAGAGACTATCAATGTTAAATCCCCTACCGCTAAACAATCCGACGATTCTTGAAAGTACACCAGGCTGGTTGTCAACCAGCATGGAAAAGATATGTTTCTCTTCATTCATTAAAAAAATCCTTGTATTGTTTATATTGATTCACCAAAATTTAATAAGAAATCGAATAACAAATAACAAATAACGAATAACATATTATACTAAACCAACACTAAACCAACAGCATTTCAGTAATGGGAGCTCCCGCGGGAACCATTGGATAAACACTTTCTTCCTGTTCCACTATAAAATCCATAATTACGGTTTTTGGAGAAAAAAGGCCTTCTGAAATTACGGATTCAACTTCCTCAGGTTTAGTAGCCCTTAAACCTACTGCTCCATAGGCTTCGGCGAGTTTTACAAAATCAGGAGCATGGTCCATGCATGTGCAAGCATAGCGCTTATCATAAAACAGCTCCTGCCACTGTCTTACCATGCCAAGATATCCGTTATTCAAGATCACAACCTTTACCGGAAGATTGCATTGTACGGCAGTCGCCATTTCCTGGATGTTCATCTGAATGCTGCCGTCCCCAGCAATATCTACTACAAGTTTATCCGGGCATGCGATTTGGGCGCCGATAGCTGCAGGAAGTCCAAACCCCATGCATCCCAGCCCACCGGAAGTAATGAAATGGCCGGGTCGGTCAAAATGATAATACTGGGCTGCCCACATCTGGTTCTGGCCCACTTCTGTTGTGATAATAGCCTCACCTTTTGTCAGCTCGTAAAGTTTTTCAACAACATATTGAGGTTTAATAATATCTTCCTGCTTATATGCCAGAGGTTTTGTGCTTTTCCATTCCTCAATCTGATCAAGCCATTTTTTTCTCTTTTTCTTAAGATTGCCTAAATCCTCTTTGTCTATGAGACGGTTAAGTTGATTAAGTGTGATATTGCAATCCCCTACGACGGGAATTGTAACAGGAATATTTTTGCGTATTGATGTCGGATCAATATCAATGTGTACAATTTTTGCTTGAGCAGCAAACACATCAGTCTTTCCTGTAACCCTGTCATCAAAGCGAACACCAACGGCAATAATAAGATCACAGGCACCTGTTGACATATTGGCACGATAGGTACCATGCATGCCGATCATACCGAGCCATAAAGGATCTGTGCCGGGGAATGCCCCCAGGCCCATTAAAGATGCAGTAACGGGAGTTTGGGTTTTTCGTGCTAATTCTGTTAGTGCTTCGGATGCTTTTGACAGGATAACTCCTCCACCGGCAAAAATAACCGGTCTTTCAGCATTTTTTATAAGCTTTGCGACCTTATCCAGCTGTTTAATGTATGGTTTGTAAGTGGGATTGTAAGACTTGAGATTAAATTCCTTAAACGGCTTGTAAGATATTTTTGTGTTGGCAACATCCTTTGGAATATCAATCAGAACCGGCCCGGGACGGCCGGATTTTGCTATAAAAAAAGCTTCTTTAATAATCCTTTCAAGATCCTCCGTGTGTTTTACGAGATAGCTGTGCTTGGTGCACGGCCTTGTAATACCGATAATATCTACTTCCTGAAATGCATCGTTACCGATAAGCTTTGTTGGAACCTGACCGGTAAATATAACGATGGGAATAGAATCCATATGGGCTGATGCAATTCCCGTTACCGTGTTAGTTGCACCGGGGCCGGATGTTACAAGACAGACTCCCACCTTCCCGCCGGCCCTTGCGTAACCATCCGCAGCATGAACCGCACCCTGTTCATGTCGGACCAGTATATGCCTTATCTCTGATTTTGCGACCTCATCATAAATATCTATGACGGCACCACCTGGATATCCAAAGATCGAGTCAACACCTTCTTCCTTTAGGTGCTTCATCATAATTTGCGCGCCTGTTAGTTCCATAATAAATCCTTTTCTTACGATATTGCTATTATTGATTTATATTCCAAAAAAAAATCCGTTACCAGTTTAGGGCTGGTAACGGATTTTAATTTAAATTTATACGATTATGCCATTCTCAGCCCCTTTCCTCATAGCAGGGAAGTATCCCGACTATTAGGACAATAATCAGATTAATAATGTTGATAATAGCAGATATTTTTTTCATGATATTTACTTTTTTATAGATATTTAAAGGGGTCTTTAACAGCATGAAAAAACAATGTCAAGCTTTTTTTATGACTTTTTTTCTCTGAAGCCGCATTTCTTTTTTTGGCAAGCGAGAAAAGTACCTTCCTTTTTGGTGGATTTTTCAATGAGGAAGGTGGCGCCACACTCAGGACATTCTTTTGGTATCGGCTTGTCCCATGTGGCAAATGTGCAATCAGGAAAGCGGTTACAACCGTAAAAGATTTTTCCTCGCCTGGTCTTTTTTTCTACAATGGTGCCGCTGCAATCTTTTTCCGGGCATTTTACACCTGTTGATACCTTTGAACTATCTGAATTAACAGATCGGGTGTTCTTGCAATCCGGATAACCGCTACAGGCAAGAAATGCCCCATATCTTCCCTGTTTTATGAGCATGGGTTTACCGCATTTTTCACAAAGTTGATCTGAAGTTTCAATATCGGGTTGCTCGATGGGTTGAATTTTTCCCTTTTCATTCCGGTTATAGTTTCTGGTATAGGTGCATTTTGGATATCCTGTACACGCAAGGAAATGTCCATTTTTGCCCACCTTGATATGGAGTTGTTTCTTGCATTCCGGGCAGACAAGTCCGGTGGGCACTCCAAAACTTTTTAGGCTGAGCATTTCCTCTGATGCTTTTTCAATTTCATTTTTAAAGGGATCGTAAAAACGGGTCAGAATATCTAAATAATCTGCCTCTGCAGATTCTATTCGGTCTAGATGATCTTCCATTTTAGCGGTGAAAGCGACATCAAATACATCGGGAAAACTTTTTATCAATAGATCATTTACCAGGAATCCCAGTTCATTCGGTATGAAATACCTTTTTATAAGATCAACATATCCCTTTTCCCTTATTGTCGATAGAATAGCGGCATAAGTGCTGGGCCTACCTATCCCATTCTCTTCAAGTTCTTTTACCAAAGAGGCTTCTGAAAATCTTGGAGGCGGCATGGTAAAATGTTGCTTCGGCTCGAATTTATTAAGTTTTAATACCATGCCTTTGGAAAGTTCAGGAAGTTTTTCTTTTTTCTTTTTACTTTCGATTTCGTCGTCTACAGACATATAAAGGGTCATAAATCCGGGGAATTTAATGGATGATCCGCTTGCGCTAAACAAGTAGGAATCGGCTTTGATCGAAACAGAATTCTGGTTAATTAATGCTTCTTTCATCTGGGATGCAACAAAACGTTGCCAGATAATACGATATAGAGCCAGCTGATCTTTGGAAAGATAATGTGCTACATTTTCGGGTGTATTATAGACTGAGGTGGGACGTATGGCTTCATGCGCATCTTGGGCCTTTTTGCGATTTTTAAAAAATCTTGGTTTTTCAAGAGCATATTTTTCCCCGAAATTTTTACGGATCAGCTTAAGTGCTTCTATGGCGGATTCTTTTGAAATTCTAGTGGAATCGGTGCGCATGTAAGTTATAAGCCCTACAGGTTCCCCGGGTCCAAGTTCGATACCCTCGTAAAGCTGCTGAGCTACTATCATGGTTTTTTTGGCGGTAAATTTGAGTTTTCTTATGGCTTCTTGCTGGAGTTTGCTTGTTATAAAAGGGGGTAGAGGGTTCTTTTTTGTAATTTTTTTTAGGACATTTTCTACAACGAATTTGGCTCCTGACAATTCATCCAATATGGTCGAAGCTGAATTTTGATCAGGAATTTTTATTTTTTTCCCACTCTTTTTGACTAGCTTTGCAGTGAACGGCGGTGGGGAGACGCCCTCAAGATGGGCGATTATTGACCAGTATTCTTCCGGCTCAAAGTCTTGTATTGCCCGCTCTCTTTCACAAATTATCCGTACCGCAACAGATTGTACGCGTCCTGCGCTAAGACCGCCTTTTACTTTGCGCCACAACAGGGGAGATATCTGGTATCCAACAAGCCTGTCGAGAATCCTGCGCGCCTGCTGGGCTTTGTATTTACTACGGTTAAGAGCTTCTGGTGATGCGATTGCATTGTTTATGGCATTCTTTGTGAGTTCGTGAAAAAGTACTCTGTGAAATCTTCTGCCTTTTTTTTTCAGAACCTCTGCTATATGCCAAGCAATTGCTTCGCCCTCTCTGTCAGGATCGGGTGCTAAATAAATATCCGTTGCATCTCCTGCCGCTTTTTTTAACGACGCTATAACCTTCTGTTTTCCAGGGATGTTACTGTATTTTGGTTTGAAACCATCTTCGATATCGATTCCCATTTCTTTTTTAGGAAGATCCTTTATGTGACCGATGGTTGCAGCTACATTATAGTTCGTGCCAAGATACTTTTTAATCGTCCTTATCTTAGTTGGTGACTCTACGACAACAAGTGGTTTGGTCACTATTATTCCTCACAATGCAGTTGTAATAAATTAATTCGAAAATATAATAATTTGGTAACGTTCAAAATGTTCAGTTATTAGACGGGATAACAGGATAAACAAGATAATTAGTAATATTTTAGCTGTTTGAAAACAAGGCCGCTCCAAAGGTAATTAAATTTTAAACCGTGTAAAACTCGTGCATAAATGTGCGTAAAGAAAGAACGGCGAATGTCTTTTAAATAAGACAGTTAATCTATCCATACCGATAAGCCTTTGAAACACAACAATGTGAATTTCTGTTCTTTCTTAACGCTCACTAATGCCCTCAAACAATTACACCATTTAAAATTTAATTACCTTTGAAGCTTGATAATTCTAATTTTCATAAGGCTAAAATATTACGATAATTATTTTAAATCTGGATTTATAACGTGTCTATCCTGTTATTTTGTCAAATATTTTCTATAATTGAAAACAATTTGCCCGGGGATTGCTGCACAATACCCTTCAATTCGAGCTGAAGCAATATGCTTGAGAGTTTTCCGGGTTCCATGGGGATCTCCCTTACGATATTATCTATATGAACGGGATACGGTTCCAGAGCTTCAAACACCAGAGACTCGTCTGGTGTCAATGTCGGTAGCTTTTCCACAATTTTATCCTGTTTGTTATCATTTTCAACAGGAGGCTTTATCATATGTGAAAGTTCTTCTAAGATATCCTGTGCGTGTTCAACCAGTTTTGCACCCTGTTTTATGAGAGTATGTGTTCCGGTGCTCTTAAAAGACTGAATGCTTCCGGGAACAGCAAAAACATCCCTGTTCTGTTCCGCCGCCAGGCGTGCCGTTATAAGAGATCCGCTTCTCTTTGTTGCCTCTACAATAACGGTTCCAAGAGAAATGCCGCTGATTATCCTGTTTCTGGTTGGGAAATTATGGGCTTCCGGTTCCGTGAAAAGAGGAAATTCTGAAATAACAGCGCCGTTTTCTGCAATCTCATGAAAAAGTTTCAGATTCTCTGATGGATAGACTATCTCTAAACCGCTTCCAAGCACGGCGATAGTTTTTCCCTTGCCCTTCAAAGCGCCTATGTGAGCGGCAGTATCAATCCCCCTTGCCATGCCGCTTACGATTGTAATTTCAAAGGAAGCTAAATCCATGCACAATTGTTTTGTTGTTGATATGCCATAAGTTGTAGCATTCCTGGAGCCGACAACTGCAATGTTTTTTATGGAATTATCAAGGTTACCAAAGACATATAAAAATGGAGGCGGGTCA
>JAUVVS010000136.1 GCA_030604545.1 Deltaproteobacteria bacterium
AATCTAACATTTAAAACCTTTGTTAAAAATCATAAAAATGACTTTTGTAAATGTTTTAGCTCCACTCTTTTAATTTTTTTTGTTACATATCATACCTTTTAAAAAGATTGCAAACAGCAATTTTAAACCCGTTAAAGAAAAGTAAAAATACCTTGACTCAAAATATTTGCTTTGTTAATTCAACTGGCTGATACGTCTTATAATTTTCGGTATGCTTCTTTTATATTTAATTTATAAATATTCAGGCGTCTTGCTCTCTTTCTTTTTCTTTTTACCTTGTTGACTTTGCGGCTTAGTTATTACAAATTAGATATATATCCTTTTTCAGAGAAACTGGCGTAAGGAGTTCTATGAATCTTTTTGATATGGTATGTATAATTATTTTAGGATATTGTCTGGTAAGAGGAATTTTCAGAGGGCTTATAAAAGAACTCTCCTCCATTGTAGGCGTATTTGGAGGTTTCTATGCTGCATATACCTATTATATGAAAGTCGGCAAACTTTTTTCCAGCTGGATATCAAACACTTCTTACCTTAATATATTGAGTTTTCTTATTATTTTTTGTGGAGTTTTTATTATTATCAGTATCATTGGTGTAATAATCAAGTACCTGTTAAATATAGCCTTTTTAGGGTGGGTTGATCATATTTGCGGGGCTGTATTCAGTACTATTAAAGGCATACTAATTGTCTCTATGTTGTTGATGATCCTTACAGCCTTCCTTCCAAAAAATACACCTTTTATTAAAAATTCTCTCCTTTCTCCAATCATATCGCCAGTATCAGGAAAGATGTCCAAAGCCGTTTCCAAAGACATGAAACGTGAATTTGTCGCCAAAATAGAGGAATATAAAAAGGCTTGGAAGATTCGCTAACTAATAAAGTTTCAGGCATAAACTCCTTAATTAGGCTGGTTGAAACTTTAAGAGGGGAGAATGGATGCCCATGGGACAAGAAGCAGACTAGCCGGACTATTGCCGTTTATCTGCTGGAAGAAATATACGAGCTAATCGACGCTATTGATTCGGGGAGTCACGATGAAATCTGTGAAGAACTCGGAGATGTATTGTTTCATATCTTATTTATTGCAAGGATATTTGAAGAGATGGGACATTTCGATATTAATAATGTAGCTATTGTAAATAGAGAAAAAATGATTCGCCGCCATCCCCATGTTTTCGGAAATGGCCATGCCGACAATGCCGATGAAGTAAAACAAAGTTGGCACAGGGTTAAGATGAAAGAAAAAAACCATGCCGCAAAGAAATCTGTTCTTGATTCAGTACCTACCAAACTCCCTGCTTTGATGCGTGCTTATAGAATCTCAGAACGTGCAGCCGGGACAGGATTCGACTGGAATGATATTTCCGGTGTTATGCAGAAAGTGGAAGAGGAATGGTCCGAATTAAAATTCGAATTAGCAAAAATAAATCAAACAAAAGAAGATCAAAATAAAGTTGCCCTGGAATTTGGTGATATCCTTTTTACACTTGTAAATGTAGCACGTTTTATACATATCCACCCCGAAACAGCTCTATCCGTTTCCATAAAAAAGTTTGAAAAGCGTTTTAAGCATATGGAAAATTTAATTTCAGTAAAAGGAAAAAATTTTGAATCTATTTCTCAAAATGAGATGAATATTTTATGGGAAGAAGCTAAAAAGCTGGAAAGATGTTAATCGTTATTTGTTATTCGTTATTTGGATAACAAATGGTCGTTTCATTCTTTTATGAATTCATCAAATAGCTGATAACTAATAACATATAACCAATAACAATACCATGATCGCAATTATAGACTACAATGCAGGCAATCTGACAAGCGTCAAACGTGCTGTGACCTATCTGGGTTTTCAGTGTATTGTTACAAATGATGTTAGAGAAATAACAAAGGCCGAACGGATAATCTTTCCAGGTGTTGGTGCTGCCGGTTCAGCTATGGACAGTTTAAAGCGTCTTAGCCTTGACTCTGCAATAAAGGATGTTTTTGCCGTTGGCAAACCGATACTTGGCATCTGCCTTGGAACTCAAATTATCCTTAGCCACAGTGAGGAAGGTGATACACCTTGTCTTGGGCTTGTAAATGGATATGTTCGTAACTTTCCGAATAAAATTAAATCCGAAGATGGAAACCTTTTAAAAATTCCTCATATGGGTTGGAATAGTATAAACATCAAAAGTAAACATCCTGTGCTGTCAGGCATACGTGAAGATGATGAATTTTACTTTGTTCATGGATTCTATCCGGATCCGGATGACTCAAAGTATATTATAGGAACGACAGATTATGGGATGTCTTTTGCGTCAATTATCGGATTCAAAAATATCATCGCCACTCAGTTTCATACTGAAAAGAGCGGAAAGCCAGGACTTGCTTTGCTGAAAAATTTCTGCAAATGGGAACCTTAACCCGGACAAGCCGGTCGTAGTGCAACGGAGATCCCACTTTGTCGGAGAAGAGTTAATCGTTAATTATCTTTCAAGCGGCCTTGTTTTCAAACGGCTAAAATATTACCAAATAACTAATAACGGATAACAAATAACAAGATGTTAAGCAAACGAATCATACCCTGTCTTGATGTCAGAGAAGGGAAGACAACAAAAGGTATCAAGTTCAAGAATAACATTGATATAGGCGACCCGGTTGAAATGGCCCATTTTTATTATGAAGCAGGTGCAGACGAAATTGTATTTTACGATATTACTGCATCTCACGAAAAAAGAGACATCATGATAGAAGTGGTAAAGCATGTAGCCAAAACGATCTTTATACCTTTCTCAGTTGGTGGAGGGATACGTACTGTTGATGATATGCGGAAGACCTTATTGGCCGGCGCCGAAAAAGTAAGCGTTAATACTGCCGCTGTTAAGAATCCTGAAATTATTTCAAAAGGGGCTAAGGCTTTTGGAAGCCAATGTATCGTTCTTGGTATGGACGTAAAATATGTGGGAGAAAGAGAAAATATTCCTTCGGGCTATGAGATCGTGATAAACGGAGGAAGAACATATATGGGGATCGATGCCTTAGAATGGGCAATCAAAGCTCAAGAGCTTGGGGCTGGGGAGATATGTTTAAATTCGATAGATTCCGATGGAACAAAGAATGGTTATGAACTGAAACTAACTTCTCTGATTTCAAAGAATGTTAATATTCCAGTTATTGCATCCGGCGGTGCGGGAAAACCCGAGCACCTTTACGATGTCCTCACAAAAGGAAAAGCAGACGCTGCACTTATTGCGTCCATGGTTCACTATGGCACCTACACAATTTCAGAGATTAAGAAATACATAGATTCTCGCGGTGTAAAGGTTCGGAAAACCTGGTAGCAAAATTTTATTAGAATTTTTAACGTTGTGTGCGAAGCCACTTCTTTCGCACCCGAGATGCCCATTTTCTGTCATCCAGCTTGTTGGCAATGCTGGTAGCCAACTCAAACATGTAGGTATTGGCATCTGACGATTGTTCAGCCTTTGCATAAACCTGCCTAGCCCATTGGTTATCCGAAAAACGCCTTAAGATACTTTCGGCCAAATAAATAAAATCTCTTGTTTCTCTAAACTTATTCACAGCAGAGCTGTATATCTGTCGGAGAAGGTCATTGTCAGCTGTTTGCTTCTGTGCTTCGGAAATTAACCTTTCGTAATCATCCCGATTATTACAATTAGCTTCGGCCTTGTTGTAGATCAATTTTGCCCACTCCTTATCGGCCAAAATATCAAGCACAGCCCATGCTACAGTGGTGTATCCAAATATATCTTGACTTCTCTCCTCAGCCTTGCTTAAAAGTTTTTTGGCCCAATCTTGATCACCTAATTTTGCCAAAATAATATGGGCCAGTTTGATAAAATCTGTCTCCTTATCGCATCGTTCTTCTAATCCCGAAGAAATATTCTTAACCCATTCTTTATCATGCAAGGTGGTAATTATTCCATCTACCAAATCGTTATACTTATGGGTATCATCGCATTTTTCGAGCTGTTTTTCATAAATTGTTCGTACCCAATCTGCATCGTTGAGATCAGAATAAATGGCCCTGGCAACATGGAGATATTCAGGGAAATACGTGCATAATCCTTCAGCCTTTTTGTAAAGCTTTCTGGTATAATGAGTGTCAGCTGTTTTCTCAATCACTTCATGAGCCAAGTTAGACATGGATTTGCTTGTCTCGCATTCTTGTTCCCGCTTAACAAATTCACTATAAAGATCTTTGTGAGTCTCTCGCTTTTCGAGTTGATCCTTAATGGCACCAATCCACTGCTGATCGTCTGTGTACTTGAGGATTGCATCGGAAGTCTTTTTAAATCCATCCACGGTTTTTACGGATTGTTCTGCTCGTTTTAGCTCGTCCAAGGCGCCTTGTTTATCATTAATTTCGTCAGCCAAGGCAATTGCAACCGCCACCAGTTGATTGGAATCTTGGGTTGTGCCGGCTGCCTTTTTGTAGACACTACCGGCAAAAGTAGCATCACCGGTATCCTTGAAGACAGCTTTGGCCAGTTTGACATAATTTGCATAGTCGCTAAATTTGGTTTCCACAATTTTATAAACTGTCAGCGCCAGGTCCTTATCGTTAAGTTTGCTCATCAACGATTCTGCAAGTTTCATTAAATCATTGCCGCTTTCGAGCTTTCCTTCAGATTTTTTATAAATTGCTCTGGCATATTCTTCATCTTCCAAATCAGCTACGGCAGACTCGGCCAATTTTATCAGGTCAATTCCTGAATCAATCAGATTCTCTGCCTTCTCATAAATTGATTTAGCCAGGTCCCTATCGGAAAGATTATCCAGAACACCCTTTGCAAGCACCCCAAAATCGTCTCCGGTTTTGCAGGTTTCAACAGCCTTATCGTCGACTTCCTTTGCCAAGTTCTTATCGTTAAATACGTCAAGCACACTCCGGGCATATTCATTATAGTCCGCAGCCGTGCTACATTTATCCAGTGCCTTGTTCGCGGCCTCCTTGGCCAGCTCCAGGTCTGAAAGTACCTCATTGATGCTTTTGCTAAGATCCAGGAAATCTTTAACCTTGACGCATTTGCCTTGGGCGGCGGAAAATATTTCTTTGGCGGCTTCGGCATCGCCCATATCTGATGCTGTTTTGCCAAGGTTTACGAACTCCTGGGCATTCATACAATAATCCCTGGCTTGCAACAGATATTCGTTTGATTTCTCTTTATCTTCCAATACCTCCAATGAACCCCTTGCAAGGACTATAAAATCATCCGTGGTTTCCGCCCACTCCACACCTTCTTCAATAAGATTCGCGGCCCATTCCTTATCTGACAACTCATTAACTGCTTCCTTTGCTAATTCAACAAATTCTTCAGTAGTATCGCAATCTTCAGCTTTTTCTTCTAATTCTTCCCTGGTAGCCATTTTTCCCTCCTTTTTTGGTTCATGGAACTGATATCTTTACTTTTATTAGCAAAACTTTAAAATTTATTAGAGATGTAACAAGACATTTTTATTGGGCTGTGCAAGCACAACAAGCCGAATGTAACGGCTGACTCCAATCCTTTCAAACATATTGAGGCCCGGCTGAGGGCTCGCTTTTTGTGGCCATGCGGATCTGCTTGCCAATGCTTTATCCTGTAACAAAAAATGACCGAAAAAGCAAGATAATGGATATTTTTGAAGATCTCTGCAGCAAGCTGCAGGGAATCTTCGACTGTAAGGATGAAAGCCTTTTTTTGATTCGCTCGCTAACTCCGCAGCAAGCTGCGGGGAATGCGCTCGCTGCTGCAGTTCATGGGACATGAATGTATCATAAGCACTCAACGATATGCTAAGGTTTCAAATACGAAGGTAAAACGTGATTATTTCAAAGCGATGGAATTGGTTATGGCAAGAACTGATCGTTAGATTGTCTTACATCAAATGGGTAGGGTCAATCCGGATCCTGCCCATTTTTCACATACAACATATAGCTTGCCATTATTCACACTATCAATAAAACGACTGCATTACAGATATCATAAATGACGGCTGTCAAGTCAAGTCCGTCCTGTCACAATTAAACGGGCCTTGAATAACCGCCTCCTAAAACCGTAAACAAAATCATAAGAATTATCACTTGAATGACCCAACCAATCATACAGACGCCTACTGCTCGTAATGTGCTCTGATAATCTAGAGCTTGCCTTACAGCAATAACCATGGCCACTAACATCCAA
>JAUVVS010000264.1 GCA_030604545.1 Deltaproteobacteria bacterium
CTCAATCTCCTTTAATCACGTCCTGCAGGTGGGCTTGATGAATCAAGCCCCTACATTATCTACATTGTATATACTAACAGGTGGGCTTGATGAATCAAGCCCCTACATCCTTTAAAAAAAAGGGGACTATCCCCTTTTTTCACTGTCCTGTCGATTCATGCAACAATGCCGAAGATTTGTGGAGGATTAGTTTTTCTCGCTGGGATTTATCTCATTTCAGGTAAACATTTTATGTAAATCACCATCTATACTATTCATATTTTAAGGCCTTCACCGGATCGGTCATCGCCGCTTTGATCGATTGATAACCTACCGTTAGCAGAGCAACAAAAATAGAAAGAAGTGCCGCCAGCAAAAAGGATGTCCAGGCAATATTTGTTCGGTACGAAAACCCCTGCAGCCAGTTATTCATCACGAACCACGCAGCCGGCCAAGCGATTATGTTGGCCAGAAGCACCCATTTTGTAAAGTCTTTCAGCTGCAGAAGAACAATACCCGAGATCGAAGCGCCAAGTACTTTCCTTACCCCGATCTCTTTCGTTCTTTGTTCTGCCATGTACGATGCTAATCCAAAAAGGCCCAGACAGGAGATAAAGATGGCCAGGAACATAAAATAGCGAAAAATAGTTCCGGTCCGCTTTTCAGCTTGATAAAGATTATTAACGGCATCGTCGAGGAAGCTGAACTCGAAAGGATTATCCGGATTAAATTTCTTGTAACTCCGCTCAATGTCTTTTATGGTCTCGGTTACTCCCTCAGACTTGATCTTGATAAAGACAAATTCAGGATTGCCGGCCATTCTCAAAACCAATGGCTCGATCTCTGCATGCAAAGACTTGAAATGGTAGTCCTTAACTACACCAATAATCTTGCCCTTTATGCCCCACAGCCAGAACATCTTTCCGACTGGAGATTCCATTCCGGTCATTTTTATTCCCGTTTCATTCAGGATATAGGCCTCGGTCTTATCGGTCAGGAATTCTTTTGAAAAGGTTCTTCCCTGCAGTATTTCCATATTGAACGTCTCAAAATAATTATAATCTACAGTGAAGCGGTTGAAGAGTACCGGGTCTTCGGGATTCTTACCTTCCCAGCTAACTAATGTAGTTGAATGTATGGTATGCGTGGGGATGTCCGATGAAGCGGTCATACCCAGAATGTTCGAATTTTGCAGCAGTTCATCTTTGAGAGGTTCGTAGCGGTTCCAAAAGTCACCCCTTTCAGCTAAAAAAATCATGTGATCCTTATCATATCCCAGGTTTTTCTTTAACATAAAATCAAGCTGGCGATGAACGATAAAAGTTCCGATTATCAAAATGATCGAGAGCGAGAACTGGATAATAACAAGAACTTTTCTCAAGGATGAACTCTTTGATCCTAATTTCATGGTTCCCTTCAACACCTTTGCAGGTCGAAAGGATGAGAGGAAAAAGGCCGGGTAACTACCCGATATGATCCCGATTAAGAGAGTCAATCCGATTAAACCAAATAAAACAGGCATGTTGTTATAAATGTCCATTTGCAGTGTTTTTCCCGATAGGACATTGAATGCGGGGAGTAATAGTAAAACAAGGATAAACGCGAAAATAAAGGCGAAAATCGAAAATACAATCGATTCGGCTAGGAACTGCCTTATAAGGTTTGCCCGGTTTGCACCTACAACCTTTCTTAATCCGATCTCTAGAGAGCGGCCGCTCGAGCGGGCCGTGGTCAGATTCATGAAATTAACACATGCAATAAGCAAAACAAAAAGTGCGATAATAGTGAAGCTGTAGACATACTTTGCCTTGTTTTCACTCTTGCCTCCGAGATCGATAGAAAAACTTGAATGGAGGTGGATATCTTTTACCGGCTGGAGAAAAAATATTAGCGAAGTAACATTCGGGTTGATTTTTTTAATATATTCACGGATCTTCTCACTTGTTTTCCCGTAGGGTATTTCTTTCTGCAGCTGGAGGTAGGTGTAGTAGTCATTGCTTCCCCAGCCTTGGTCCAACCCGATCTTTTTCACAAATGCTTCAAGCTGGATGAGAAAATCAAACTTAATATGGGAGTTATGAGGGATATTTTGTAATATGCCGGTTACCGTATAATCCAAGCGGTTGTTTACAGTCAGTCTTTTTCCCATCGGGTCCTTACTGCCAAAGTATTTTTCGGCCATTTCCTCAGATATTAAAACAGATTGAGGATCTGTAAGGGCATTCTTGAAATCTCCTTTGGCCAAAGGAAAGGTAAACATATCGAGTAAGGAGGGATCGGCAAAGGCAAAACCGTTTTCATAAAATATTTTGTCTTCAGCCCTAATCAAGATTCTTGGAAAAATTTGGAATCTTGCGAATTTTATTATCTCCGGATAATCAGCAACCAGGGCGGAACCGAGAGGGAATGGTGTTGACGCAACGGGGCGTACTGTGCCGCCGCTGGAATGCTGTTCTTCGACGACTCTGTAGAGATCATCGATGTTTGTGTTGAATCTATCGAAGCTCAGTTCGTCCTGCACCCACAACATAATGAAGATGCAGCAGGCTATCCCGATTGCTAATCCGGATATGTTTATAAAAGTATAGCCTTTGTGACGTTTAAGGTATCTGAGGAAAATCTTTAGATTGTTTTTAAGCATACTTATCCACCTATATGATTTATAGACGCAAGATAACATAAAATGGTTGCCGATTTTATGCTTAAATTCGGCCCCCCGTGTGTCTCCTCTATTGCCAATACTATATAGAACTACGCGGTAATAGACTCCGCCCAGCCTTTAAATAGGATCTATTCTACAGTTATTTTCCCCGCATTTCCATATGCCGGTCAGAGCACCAGACAGTACACATTTTCACAACCGATGGTTGTGAGCCTTTGCCTGAGTAATCACCAGAAAAGTACTGTGAAGGGTGTTGAAAAATTGAAATGGAACAGTTAAGATTTATTACAGCATTCACCTCATAGTAAAGCAAAAAGTACGGAGGACAGCCATGAAAAGAATTAAGACAGTTGTCTTTCGAAGAATCTGGACAGAGAGGTACGCAACATTATTTGGAGTGCAGACAGCAAGTTCCTGTATGCCCTGGTGCCAGATAAAGCGCGGGCGCATATCTATAGGTTTAATTACAAAGATGGAAGTTTTGACAAAATCATAGGAGGTGAGAGGCGGCTATCCTCTATTGATCTCTCTAAAAAGAATGACCTTATTGCCTTCTGTTCAGTTGACAACGATCACCCCGAAGAAGTTTTCACTGCTGTCTCTACCGGTCACCAAATCCAACAAAGAACCAGGTATCATAAAACACTTTTGGAGGAAGTCAAGCTTGGAAAAACGGAGAAGATCGAGTTTGAAAACCCCGATGGACAGACAGTCGAGGGATTTGTCTTGAAGCCTCCAGACTTTGATCCGGCCAATAAGTATCCTCTTATCCTCAAGATCCATGGAGGACCTCAGGGAACAGATGGAAATTATTTTTCTGCAGAAGGCCAGTGGTATGCAGCCAACGGCTACATAGTCTTATGGGTCAATTATAGAGGTAGTTCAGATTATGGAGAGGCCTGGCAGGAAGCCATTGCCGTGGACTGGTACTTCAAGGAATATGATGATTTGATGGCTGCTGTGGACTTCATGTGTGAAAA
>JAUVVS010000068.1 GCA_030604545.1 Deltaproteobacteria bacterium
ACCATTTTATAACAAAGCACTAAAGATGATAACAAACTATGAGATGAAAATTTTTAAAAGAGCGATTATATATCATGCACGTTTGCTTTGGAATAGTACCGTACCCAGCACATTGCAAGCCATTGAACTCGAAGATGGAGACTACGCAGATCCGTGGGACACAGAATATTTGTATGAGAAGATCGAAGAAAAAAAGGCCGCACTTATATCTGCCGGGCCTGATAAAATATATCACACTCCGGATGATATTTTCATGTCTATCAATTTATGATAAGCTTATTTTTTATGCCAGCCATTGCGCATTTATTGGTGTCAAAGCTTGACGGGAATAGGCCTTTTTTATGATGGAGAGGACCGCGCAATTTCAATACTAAATCTGTCTAAATTTTCCAGATTGTCCGGCAGGTTGCTGAATACAATCATAAAGGGAAGGATTGCTCCGGTTTTAACATTTATATTCGACTGTTTTTTACCGAAACGGTTGGATAATCGCATTTTAATATCAAACAGGCCAAGATTTGAAAGTTCTTCACTGGAAAGTACATTCCCACAATATACAGTTTCAGTTTTAGAGTAATTATCTTTTGTATAAAGCTTACCCTTGACGCTTATAAAGCTGCGGGGCTTATCATATTCATTTTTAACCAAGCCCTTTATCACAAAGAGTTGGCCGTAATCGGAATTTTCCACGAATTTACTCTTGATAGCAAAAGGGCTTATCCTGAGGTTACCGGCATCCTGAACTTTTGGCGCTAATATGGGAGCTAATAAATGAAAAGTGTTGGCATTAAAAAAAACAAACACCAGAATCGCTGCAAGCACCAATGCAGGAAACGGTATACTTATCCTTTTTTTCCAGAAACGTATGTAGCCTGAGAGGGACTCTTCTTTAATATCGGCATCAGATTCCCGGTGTCTTTCAATGACTCCTTTAACGGTTTCTTCTGCGTGTGTTTTTGATTCGTATGTTGTTGAAAAATCAGACCCTTCTTCACTGTCGTAATCAGCTTCGAAATCTTTTTTGTTGTCAAATTTCCATGTCTCTTCAGTTTTTTGTTGAATCTCTAAAGGAGATGGATCAGAGGTATCTTCATCAATTTCTAAGATTTCTAAGATAGACTCTAAATCCGATTCAGATTGGTCCGTCGTATCTTCATCAATTCCCAAAATTTCTAATATAGAATTTATCTCCGACTGTTCAATATCTTTAACCGGTATCGTATCCGATTCGTCCGGCTCTTTATCTGACCTATCCTCAGGTTCCTGTGTTTCTTCTGTTTCAAGCTTTAGCTCCGATTCAGGCACATCGATGGTATCTTCATCAATTTCTAAGATTTCGATATCTTCAAATAAAGACTTTATCTCCGACTCTTCAATATCTTGATCCGGTCCAAACACCTTGTCATCGGATACAGCTTTCTCCTCCACGCATTCTTGCTGTTCAGCTGAATCCTCCGGCCTTTCAATAAATTCTCCGGACTCAACGTCTTTGTCATCCTGTTTAAATTGAAACTCAGGCCTAGATTCAGCGGATTTATCAAATTCCTCTTCGTGTGCTACTGGATGCTCTCTCTGTTTAAAGTCCAACAGGTTGTCTTCAGGTGTACTTGTTTTTTCTTCAACATGAATCCAGCAACGACCATTTGCCGTTGCAGGAAGCTTGCAAGGCATACCTTTACGAGTCATCGCGCCACATAAAGGATTTTTTTTAGAAGTTGGTGACTTCATACCTTTATTGGATCGTTTCTTTTTAACCATTATATTCGTCTTTGTCAGGAAATTGCTCTGCTGGTAAAATGGCTTCAATGTTGTCGGTTTAAAACTCGAATTTTAGCGAAACGCTTAATGTGAGGGTGCCATTTTAGAGGAAATTTCAACACTTAGCTTAAATTGTTGCAATATTAATACCATTATACACTCGCAACATTATAATTTAATAGCAGAAAAATAAGATATTATCAAGTGAAAACAATTGAAATAGGATCTTTAGGATAGGGGGACTCTTACTGGTGTCAAGGCTTTGACACCAATCTCTCTACGTGTTCCAGGTTTACATTTATTATTGGGTTCATAACCTACTGATTTTAACTTTAAATACTTTTTATTCCTTCACACGCTCCACATACTCACCGGTTCTGGTGTCAATTCGAATTATTTCTCCCTCCTCAACAAAGGGCGGAACCTGTACGATATATCCTGTTTCAAGTGTTGCCGGTTTTGTGCTGCCTGAAGTTGTATCACCTTTAACCCAGGGATCAACCTCGACAATTTTTAGATCAACAAAATTGGGGAGAGAGACTTCTATGGGTTTTTCCTTAAAAAAAAGAATGTTGCAGACGGTATTCTCTTTTAAAAAATCTTTAGACTCCGTTATTTGATTTTCAGTGAGGAACTCCTGATCATATGTGGATGTGTTCATAAAACAGTAACTGTTTCCATCTGAATATAAATATTCCATTTCATGCTCTTCCAGATTTGCCTCGTTGAATTTTTCACTGGATCTGAATGTTCTGTCAAATTGAGCACCTGTCAGCATGTTCTTTAGCTTACACTTGTATAGGGCTTGTCCCTTGCCGGGTTTGACAAACTCAAACTGTACAATTACATAGGGATCCCCATCCATCTCGATTTTGAGGCCCTTTCTTAAATCACCACTTTCATACATATGATTAAGTTCCTCCTGCAACAAAATTAAGTTGACATTTTGTGCCGTGTTTAACATATTCAGTATAATTTCGCAAATTGTTTAAGTGTATTACACCCTAATTGAGCAAAAACTCAATTAGGTGTTATTCTTTATTAGTTAATTGTTATTGGTTTTAGGTGAAAGATAAAAGGATATCTATGATACTCATAATTGACTTTGGTTCACAGTACAACCAGCTGATTGCACGCCGTGTGCGTGAAAACCGTGTATACTGTCAGATTGAGTCACCTAATGTCAGCATTGACTATATAAAGAAACTTAATCCAAAAGGGATAATACTATCCGGCGGACCTTCAAGCATTTATGAAAAACATAGCCCCAGGATTAACAAAGCAGTTTTCGATCTTGGAATTCCCGTGCTTGGGATCTGCTACGGTATGCAGTTTATGATCGGCGCACTTGGAGGCACCGTCAAAAGAGCCGACAAACGTGAATACGGGTTTGCAGCACTTTTTATAAAAAACCATATGGATCTTTTTAACGGCGTGAATAAAAAGACAAAATGCTGGATGAGCCATGGTGATTCCATAGTAAAACTGCCGCGCGGGTTTAAGACAACGGCTTCAACTGAAAACACTAATATCGCTGCAACGGTTAATAGTAAAAAGGGTCTTTATGGGCTACAGTTCCACCCTGAAGTTCACCATACATCTCAGGGTAAAAAGATGCTACGCAACTTTATTTTCCAGGTGTGCGGATGTAAACGCACATGGACCATGAAATCCTTTGCAAAAGATTCCATCAATCAAATTAAAGAAACCGTTAAGGGCAAAAAAGTAATTCTTGGCATAAGCGGCGGTGTAGATTCGTCAGTTGCCGCCCTGCTTATTCACAAGGCAATAGGAAAAAACCTTACCTGTATCTTTGTAGATAACGGTCTTCTTCGAAAGGATGAGGCAAAAAAGGTAAAACAAACCTTAAAACAACATCTTCATATAAAAATACGCTTTGTAAGCTCAACAACTAGATTTTTGAAAGGTCTGGCCGGTGTAAGTGATCCGGAAAAAAAGAGAAAAATTATCGGCGGAATCTTCATGGAAGTATTTGAGGCTGAAGCAAAAAAGATCAAGGGGGCCGATTTTTTAGCTCAAGGAACCCTGTATCCCGATGTTATTGAATCAATTTCCGCTTTTGGAGGTCCCACATCGGTAATCAAATCCCATCACAATGTAGGGGGTCTTCCAAAAAAAATGAAGTTAAAACTTGTGGAGCCCTTAAGATATCTATTCAAAGATGAGGTCCGTCTCCTGGGTAAGGAATTAGGGCTTCCGGATGAGTTGATATGGCGTCAGCCCTTTCCTGGACCTGGCCTTGCAATCCGGATAATTGGTGAAATAACTCAAAGGCGTCTTTCTATTTTAAGGGAAGTTGATGCTGTTTTACTTGAAGAGATAAAAAAGAATAGGTATTATAAGAGATTGTGGCAGTCATTCGCTGTTTTGTTGCCCATTAAAAGTGTGGGTGTGATGGGAGACAAACGAACCTATGAAAACATAGCAGCCGTTAGAGCAGTGACAAGTAAGGATGCAATGACGGCAGATTGGGCCAAGCTGCCGCATAAACTTCTAGGCAAAATTTCAAACCGAATAATTAATGAGGTAAACGGCGTAAACAGGGTTGTTTACGATATAAGCTCAAAGCCGCCTAGTACCGTTGAATGGGAATAGATATAAATGGAAGAGAAAAATTCAGGTTTCAAGTTTCGTATTGATGAAGAGAGTCCGGATGCCCTTTTGCAATATGAAACAAAGGATTCGCGGATAGAAAAGTTAAGTAAGAGAATTACACTTTTTTCCATACTCATTCTTTTGCTGATAGGTACCGTACTCGCTATTAGTTATTATGATTTAAAGAATAGAGTCAGCAAAATCTATGACACAGAGTCGGGGGGGGTTTCAAGACTGTCAAAGGATTTGGAATCACGTTTTTCCTCTCTGTCAATTAAACAGGCAAAATTGGAAGAGTCGCTTGAAAAAAAATTTTCTTCTTTGAAAGCTAATCTGAAAAAAACTGAAAAGAGAATAGATGAAACAAAAAATAATATTACATCATTAAAAACAAACGAAGATAATCTGGATAAGGCTCTTGGTAAATTCGATAAAACATTAGATCCCATTCGAAAAGATTTGGGAGATGTTAAATCTAATATAAAGAGTATTGACAAAAGATTCAAACAAGATTTGGCCAAACTCGCAGGAGCTGTAAATAGCGCAAACAATGGACTGGTAAAGCTCATCGAAACCGTCGATGAAACAGATAAGGAGATAAAGAGAATCAAAAGGGAAATTTCTTCTCAGTCGCTCAGCGAAATAGACCAAAGAGCACTCGATCTCAGACTTAAAAAAGAACGGAGAAGTTATATAAAGTTATTGATACAAATAAGGGAGGATTTGGAAAGTAAAATAGCAGCCATACAGGGAAAGTTAAATAAGATTGAAAAGAGTGCTGAATAAATAAACATCAAGGTAAAGTCATGAATTTAGAATCCTTACATCAGCTCCTTCGCTCTGTTGCCGCAGGAAAGACATCAGTTGAAGATGCCGGCAAAAAGCTTATGCATATTTCATTCGAAGACATCGATTTTGCCCATATCGATCATCACCGATCCTTGCGCAAGGGGTTTCCCGAGGTCATTTTTGGTCAGGGAAAGACCGCAGATCAAATTATTGGAATTATGGGAAAGATGATACTTCAGGAAAATGTTGTTTTAGTCACACGTATTGAAGAACAAAAGGCCGGCAAAGTTATATCTCGCTTTCCAGATGCTGAATATCACAGTGATGCAAAAATGGTAATCTGGGGAGAAATCAAGAACCCACAAGCCGGGAAAGGGACGATACTTGTGCTTTCAGCCGGCACTTCAGACATACCTGTTGCAAAAGAGGCATTTCTTACTGCAAAAGCCATGGGAAACGATGTAGAATCGGTTTTTGATGTCGGAGTTGCCGGTATCCACAGGTTGTTTGATCATAAAAGGCTACTTACCCAGGCATCTGTTCTTGTTGTTGTTGCAGGGATGGAAGGGGCGCTTCCCAGCGTTGTTGCCGGCATGGTAAGTCGTCCAATAATCGCCGTTCCTACAAGCATAGGTTATGGTGCTAGTCTTGGCGGCCTAACAGCTCTTTTCGCCATGTTAAACAGCTGCAGTTCAAATGTTGCCGTAGTAAATATAGATAATGGGTTTGGAGCAGGGTATATGGCAGCCATGATCAATAGAGTGTAAATCAATCATAACTATTCAGCCACTAAGGCACCAAGGCACAAAGATAATATAAATATAAAAACAAATTATTCTGTAATCTTGGTGTCTTAGTGCCTTTGTGGCCTACAATTTTTATAGCTTGCGATAAAGGCATTACATAATGGTTGTATATTCACCTCCATCAGCCACTTTCAGATAATCGGAAAGAAGCCATCCAATAATAGCCAGGCATTCCATATCAAGATATTTTGCTGCACGTCTTTCGAAAAGCACAGAGCATTGGGCCGGGAATTCATCATCTTCATCGTTAAACAGCAGGAAAACAGGAACCTTTGGAAGGGAATCGAACCGCATTGTAACATCATAGGCAAGATCAAGATCAGGAGGGCGTCCTCCCAGCTTTTTACATGCCTTATTGAGTTCATTGAGTCTGTTTGAAAAAGTTTTGGCAATCGGTTTTTCTGCATTGTTTGAAAATCCATCTACAAAAGGGGCTGCATCCTTAAAATCTTTATAGGATACCCAATCGTCTTCACGGGGAGCAACATCAGGGCATAAAAGAAGATATTTGCAAAGAAGAACGTTTACAGCGTGATGCGGCTTGTTTCCCAACGGATCAATTATATCCCTTGCAGAAACCATGTAAGGTTTGCCGAATAAAGGAATTATTACTTCATCTCCTTCTATCTGAACCCCGAGCTTCTCTGTTATAGACTGAATATCCAACTTGGCGACCTGGGCTAAGTAGTCTCGATAAGTTTTCTCAAAGGCAGGGGATTTTTCTTCCATGTTTCTATTACCATCCTCCAACAAGGTGCAGATGCAGGTGAAAAATAATCTGTCCGCCACCCCTTTCAACATTGAAAAAGAGTTTATATCCGGAACTTGATATGGATTCTTTCTTGGCCATGTCTCTGGCGATTGTAATCATTTCTGATACTATATTTTTATCATCTTGTGTTAAATCATTTATGCTTCTTATATGTTTTTTGGGTACAATCAGAAGGTGCACGGGGGCATGTGGATTAATATCTTTAAATACCACCAGAGTATCATTCTCATACAAAAATTGAGTTGAAGTATCCCCATTTACAATTTTGCAAAATTGGCAATCATCTTTCATGGAGGAATTTTCTCCTTTTAGCGTACAAGATTATGGAAAAGCAATTCATATTTATTGTTTTTTCCAAGCCAATAATCCCCAAATACTCGAAACCAATGCAAGACCGCTAATAGCTGCTGAAACAAGACCGGTAGAGAGTATCCCGCCTGACAGCCAAACCGGTCCCCCTATCATTGCGCCAAACACCCGTCCGAGACCGCCGGCCGCAAGAAAACCCGCAATCATTGTTGCTCGCGAGCCTGGTAATAATTCGGTGCAAAGGGATAGTGCCGTAACAATAGTATATTCAAAAATTAAAAAAATAATAAATATCCCTGTCAATGCCATCGGGAGGGTTTGACCCAAAAAAGGTAAAACTCCATAACTTATTGCTGTCAATAATATGCCAACCACTAACGATCGCTTCAACCCAAACTTGTCGGCCAGAGTTGCAGTCATGCCTTCTCCTAACAGTTCGGCCACGCCAATAATGCTTGTTCCTAACCCCAGAGCTAAAATGCTTAGATTGAAATCTTTTTCCAACCAGGCTCCATATACCACAAAAAGGTTATCATTGGCGGCGCTGAGGAAAAAACTAAACCCAAGCGCTCCTATAGCGGCCCGTTCTTTTATTAGATTTTGCCAGGCTTGTTTGAAACCGATTGAGGTTAAGGTAGTGGAAGTGTGTTTTATATCTTTGGGTATGAAGATTATTAATCCTAAAATACCCAAGAGGCCAAACCCGCTTAACGCAAAAAAAGGGGCTCGCCACCCAAATTGGTCGATAAGAAGCGCAATAAAAGGTATTCCCACCAGAGTCGTGCCCGCCCAACTCATCTCAAGCACTCCGACAACCATACCTCGTCGATGAAAAGGCACACGTTCGCCGACATAGGCCTGTATGGCCGGATCAAAAGTGATTTTTCCAATGCCGGCAACAAATAGTGCAGTCAATACAACACTGTAAAACGGGAAAAGACCTGCCGCGAACATACCAACAACAACCATTCCCAGGGCGGCCAGCATCATCAATCGGTAGCCTAAACGATCAGCCAAAGGGCCAATGAAAATACCGATTATTCCCGTAATCTGATTGGCTGCTATTAATGAGGTTACAGCCGTTAGAGGAACTCCCATCCCCCGGCTCAGGACAGGTGCAAAGGGGTATGCAAAACGTCTAGAAGTGTTCAGAACCAGACGGCAC
>JAUVVS010000148.1 GCA_030604545.1 Deltaproteobacteria bacterium
CAAATTTTTCTTCCCATTAATTGTGTTAACTGCTTGCAGATAGCAAGCCCTAACCCCGTGCCTCCATATTGGCGGGTAGAAGCGCCGTCCGCCTGCCGGAAACTTTCAAAGATTATCTGCAGCTTGTCTTTGGAAATACCAATCCCCGTATCGAAAACAGCGAACTGAAGCTGAACGGAATCTTTGTCCTTTTTTTCAAGATCAACGATGATACTTATGTCGCCGGCCTTAGTAAACTTAATGGCGTTTCCTGCCAGATTAATGATTATTTGGCGTAATCTGCCGGGATCTCCAATAAGAGCAAAAGGAACATCAGGCTTAATATAACAAGCAATCTGTAATCCTTTGTTGTGCGCCTTTAAAGCCAGCATATCAGTAACTGATTCGAGGGTTGATTGCAGATCAAAATGAATCTCTTCTAAATCCAAGTATCCGGCCTCTATTTTGGAAAAATTCAGAATATCGTTAATAATATTCAAGAGGGAATCTGCTGATGTTTTCACTATCTGCAGGTATTCACTTTGCTCCTTGGTCAATTCAGTATCAAGGATTAAGTCGGTCATGCCTATAATGCCGTTCATGGGCGTGCGAATCTCATGGGATATATTGGACAGGAACTCACTTTTGGCCCTGCTTGCTTCCTCCACAACCAGCTCCGCCTGCTTGCGCTCGGTGAGATCATGGAATATTCCCTGTATGATCTTTCGCCCTCCCACATCATTCAAATTGGCGCTAATCTGTACAGGAATCAAGTGATTATCTCGATAATTCACACACATAACCTCGCACACTCCCCTTCCCAGTTGAATGTGCTCTTGAAAAATATCTTTATACTGCTCTGCTTCAAGGGGTGGATGAAGTTTGGTTTGATGCATGCCGATTATTTTTTCCAGGGGCAGGCCCAGCAAATTCTCAGCCTGCTTATTTGCATCAAGGATAATGCCTGTTTTGGCGTCCCCAATAAAAATGGCGTCATTAGCGGCATCAAGCAATCTTCGGTACTGCTGCTCGCTTTGGCGCAGCGCCTCCGCAGATGCGGCTATCTGCGCCAGGTATTTTGCCTCTGCTTCAAACCGCAGTTTTTGTTTCCGGAGCTTAAAAATAGCCAGCCCTGCTAACCCAAACAGTATACAGTATGATGAGAAAAAGGGCATACCCGAAGTTATTCCGGGCATTTTTATGAATGGGAACGGAAATTTCACCATAGGGCAAGTTAATAATCACATTCCAGGCAGCCTTGCCCATTGAAATCCGCTTATAGGCAACTATGGCTTTTTCGTGCCCAATACAATTTACAAATACGCCGCATCCTTCCCCTTCAGTCCTTACTTTATTCAGGAAATCATGTTCTTTTTGAATATGTTCCTTTAGACTGTCTTTGAATAATAAAGTCGCCTTTTTCAAAATGATCTTTTTGCACTAAATCCAACATCGACTTTCCGATAAAGTCCTTTTCCTGATGAGAAAGAATAATACCCTTATCATTAAAGCTCCACACATAACCTTGCCGTCCCACTTTAATTGGTTCAAAAAACAGTTTTGAGAGGGTGTCAATTTGAACCATCCAGCGAACCAGGCCGGCAAATTGACCGCCATAAAATACCGGCTCTGAGATAGACATGGCCGGCTTACCTAACTTGTTATAAAACATCTCGCTGACATAAGGCTTATGTTCTTTTATCACATAGGTCACGCCGGGTTTGTCCATAAGATCCATCCCGAAACAATTTGTCCGGAAAGGGTGCCTTTGCAGCAAAACACCGTCGACATCAAGGATGGTTAGGGCATCCATGTCGTTTTGGTGAATTTCATATAAGGCTTTCCCCTGACAATAATCATCATCAGATTGATCATGCCGAATACGGCGGGCGACCTCTTCCTGCACGGCAGGATTCAGGGCGATAGTCTTTAAGGCTTCCATATGCTCGACGATGAATTCTTCCAGTCTTTCGGCGGTCGTTTTGGCAATAGTCTGCAGTTGACGCTGGGTTTGGGAAATAACTGTTTGTTTATAGGTTTGGTAATTCAATAAAATCAGATAGACTACAGCAACCATAACTGCCAAAAGAGTTAAGGAGCCTGCAACGGTTTTCCAGGGTATGATTTTTCTTTGGCCTTGCTGCTCTTGGCCTTTTTGGTTCATAGATGAACTCGTAAAAAGTCGGATCAAGAATAAAGATTTGACCCTATTTTTTACTCTATTTTTTACTCTATTTTTTAGACCCATTTTTTAATGACCCCGTTATTTATTATATAGTCCATCCTGTTAATCCTGTCTAAAAAATAAAATGATTATACCTTGCTCAAAGAGGCTTCTTTTTGGAGAATATTTTTGACCCCGGACATAAAGTTGCTCATCAAAGATTCCAGTTTAGATAAGGTTTGCTGCGCTTTCTGTAATTTTCCTTCCTTGCCCATTACTTCTAATTCAAGAACCAATTCAATAATTTCAGGCACATTGAATAACGATACGGCACCTTTAAAACGATGCACAGCCTTTCCCAGTTTTTCCCCGTCATTTTCTGCAATGGCGCCTCGTATTGTTTCTATATCGGGAGGGTACTCTTTGACAAATAAAGCAAAAATCTCCTGAAACCACTCAAGATCACCATCAAAGGATTCAAGAAGACTGTCAAAATTATGTTCCGGCCCAGGCGGCAATGCATCCACGGGCTCTGGTTTTTCCTTGAAGGCAAGCTTTTCAGGAATAATTTGGCGCATAGTTTCTTTTAATTTAGAAATCTCTATGGGCTTAGAGATATAGCCGTCCACCCCGGCTTCAAGGCATTTTTCCTTATCTCCCTTCAGGGCATGAGCAGTCATGGCAATAATGGGAAGGCGCCCGCCGGTTGTTTTTTCCCTCTCACGGATGATTCCGGTTGTCTCAAACCCGTCCATAACCGGCATTTGCAGATCCATGAAAACAAAATCAACGGCTTGGCTTTCTAATATTTTTAAGGCCTCTTGCCCATTCTGGGCCGTAAGCACGAAATGCCCATCTTTTTTCAGCAGATCGACCATAAATTTGCGATTAATCGGATTATCTTCGGCCAGAAGGACCCTCAAGGTCTGCATCGGCCACTCCTCCAGTATGGTGTGTCTGGTGATCAGCCGACCTGTGGCCTCCTCTGGTGTCTTTTGTCCCAAGACACTCTTAATCGCTTTGAAAAGGTGCGAATATTTAACCGGCTTTGGCAAATAAGCCGAAATCCCCGCTTCCCTGCAGCGGACACTGTCCCCTCTTTGCCCTGCGGAAGTAAGCAGGATAATTTTAACCTCGGACAGAAGCTTATCTTTTTGAAGACGTTTACTTACCTTAAACCCGTCCACCTGCGGCATGTGTAAATCCAGCAAAAGCAAATGATAGGGGCGGCCCTCGGTCACGGCTTTTCCCATCTCAATTATGGCGCTTTGCCCATCCTGCGCCTCTTGAGGCAAAAGCCCCCAATCGGAGACCATATTTTGCAGAATCATCCTGTTTACGGCATTATCATCCACAATCAGGACCCGCAAACCTTGAAGCTCAACGGGTCTGGTTTCCCAGACGGGCCGGTCCTTTGCCGCTTGTATGCCAAAGCCGGCCGTAAAATGAAAGGTGCTGCCTTGGTCTGCCTTACTTTCCACCCAGATCCTTCCTCCCATCATTTCCGATAACTGCCTGCAGATGGCCAGCCCCAATCCCGTGCCCCCATATTTGCGGGTAGTAGAGCCGTCTGCCTGACGGAAGCTGTCAAAGATGACCTTTTGCTTATCCTTAGGGATGCCGATGCCTATATCGGAAACGCTGAAATGCAGCATGGCGGATTTTCCCCCTTTTTTCTCAACTTTGCATATTATGAGGACCTGTCCGGTGTTGGTAAATTTAATGGCGTTATTGGCCAAATTAATAATTATCTGGCGCAGCCTGCCAGGATCTCCCATAAGAAAAAGAGGAACTTCGGGTTTTAGATAATAGGCAAATTCCAGCCCTTTCTCAAAGGCTTTTACTGCCAGAATATCGGCAATTGATTCCATGGTGGACCGTAAGTTAAAATCAATATTCTCCAGATCAAGTCGTCCAGCCTCTATTTTGGAAAAATCCAGTATATCATTGAGAATACCCAATAGGGCGCCGGCTGAAGTTTTGGCCATGTGTAGGTATTCTTGCTGCTGAAGGGACAGTTCGGTGCCCAGGGCAAGGTTGGTCATGCCGATAACGCCGTTCAGGGGCGTGCGAATCTCATGGGACATATTGGCCAAAAATTCACTCTTAGCCTTGTTGGCTGCTTCATCCATATCTTTGGCCATGCTCAATTGCTCTTCCGTCATCTTTTGCCGGCTGATATCAACAAAACCCTCGATTAAACACCTGCGGCCGTCAAGTTCAACCTCAACTACGCTCTTGAGAATGGGCAATTTCCGGCCGTCAACAGTAAGGAGCACCCGTTCGGATTTATCAACGATCTGTTTCAGATCAGTGATGGGACAGTCGCCCCTCTCAGCAGGGCACACAAATTGATGACACTCAGCGCCCAGCACTTGTTCTTTGGAAGCGCCTAGGAGATCAACAGCCACCTGATTGGCCTCCAGAATTTTATGGGTCCTGCTATCAATCATAAAAATGCCTGTCTGTATGGTATCAAAGATAGTCTTAAGCTTTTTTTGGCTTTCATGTAAATCCTTCTGGGCTTTTTTGCGCTCAGTAACATCTCGAATCGATTCGATTACACCTGCAATTTGGCCCTTCTTTTTATAGGGGGTGATAATGATTTCAACAGGCACCTGCCTTCCATCCCACATTTTGGCAATGTTTTCAGATTTAATCCATTCCTCCCCCTTCAATATTCGCTGAAGATAGCAGCCTTCTGTGCGGCAATGTTCACAATAAAAAATTTCATAACACTTTTTATCCTTAATGCCAACAGGGGCCGATCCTAAGAATTTTTTCATCTGCTTGTTCGTCCGGATAATGTTAAAATTGTTGTCTATGACCCGCATAGCATCTCCGGAACTGTGCAGGATATTTGAGATATCTTCCTGAATATCCACCAATTGGCCGACCATTTCATTAAAAGAGTTGGCCAATTCACCGATTTCATCTTTTGTCTTTACCCTGGCCCTGGCCGTCAGATCGCCGGATTTAATCCTTCGGGCAGCCTGAACCAGATAGTCAACGGGTATGGTAATGCTTTGTGTAAGATAATGGCCCAGTATGATCCCCAGAAAAAGGGCAACTATTCCGAAGATAACCAATAAGATAAGAATATCATGGTGGATGATGTGAATCTTCTCCAAAGCTTCATTGGCGAATTCCTCCATTACTAATCCCATTTCTTGCAGATTCTTTTCTACTTTTTTGACCAAAAGATCCATCTCTTCCATATAATAGCCGGCTTTGTGCATTTCAGAGGGAAGGTCAAGATTAAAAATATCAAGGGCCTTTGCTTTGTATTCCTCTAACTCTTGCTTCAGGAGTGAAAAATTTGCTTCCGCCTTTTCTAAAATTTTACCAAACACCAGGTTTTTCCGCATGTTATATGTTGCTATCAACGTGGACAGGGACTGCTTCTTATCCGCCAGTCTCTTATAATCTTCCATAAATATGTCTAATTCATGTTTTCCTTTATAGATGATATAATCATGGGGGCCCATCAAGCTCACCTCCCACAAGATGCGTAATTCTTGAAAATCATCCTGGATCTTATTAGCGATTGTTGCCTCCTCTTTGGCCTGGTGTATTTGCCCTAAACCCCACACACTCGTCAGTAACCCGGCAATAATAAGTAATAAGAATATAGTGGTAAAGGTGATTATTTTGTTTTTTAGACTTAAATGCATAATTCTTCTCAGTTCCTCACGATTTTGAATGGTTTTCCGATTTTTTCAGGCACGGCTTGCCGCAAGATTTCCTAATTGCTGCTGCGATTTGCTGCTGTGATTCGACAACTTTTTTATTCTTGAACCGTTGGTTATAATATCGGGCAGTA
>JAUVVS010000170.1 GCA_030604545.1 Deltaproteobacteria bacterium
AGCAGTAGCCAATAACTTGATAGGCTGATCCTTTAAGGAGTCTAGAAAATCTATGACGCCCTCATAACCAGATACGGGGAAGGGCTCAAGAGTTTCGGTAACAATTGTTGTGGTTCCGCCTTTCATGGCATATTTTAAAAATTCACTTACACTATACATCCAGGCGAGATGAGTGTGCCCGTCAATAAAACCTGGAACAACTGTTTTCCCTTCGGCATTGATGTCTTTTGTCTTTTTGCCGATTCTTTCCTTTGTGTCTTTCCCAACATAGGCTATCCATTTTCCTTTGATGTGTATTGAACATTGATCCAGCAGTTCTCCAGTATATACATTAAGAAGATTGGCATTAATTATAGCCAAATCGGCATATTCCCGACCCAGTGCAACATCTATTAATTCCTTTGATTCCTTTGCGCTCTTAATAGGCAAAGATTTATTTCTTGTCATGGACGGCTTAGACCTCCGCTTGCCCTAATTGATCAAAAACTCAATTAGGTGTTAGCCGTTTCGCACCACTTCAGGGGTGCGAAACTTGAGTTATTAGTTATTTGTTAATTGTTATTGTTTATTTGTTATTCGCTAGCGGATTAATAAAAATGGCAAGCGAGCCCATGCCGTGGCGGCTCTGCTTGCCAGTTGAATGAGTCCATAAAATGGAATGATTATTCTTTTGGCTCCCCTAGAACTTCTGCAAACATATCCATATTCCAGGTTTTGGATTTGGCAATGTTTTGACGAAATTTGATAAAGTCGATGGTGTCTTTGCCGGTGATCTTCTTGGTATTGAAAGCACCAAAGCCTAAGAAAGCTTCACCGCCCATGTTCGCAGCCAGCCAGTGTCTGTTGGCGTTCTTGAATATATCCCAGAAATACTTTTTTTTCATGCGAATGCCGTCAATCGATTTTATTAAGCATCCGGGGAAGAGATTGCTAAAGGTCCATATAATCTTGTCGACTTCTTTGTCCAGCAGCTCAAAGTCTGCATTGGGCTGGTGTTCCTTGACAAGAGCACGTGCCTCTTTCAGTTCATCTCCTTTCTTGAACTCACCGTAGACGATCTCTCCATCCTCAACGTATCGGTCGGTGATGATCATGGGATTTTGAACCCATTTCTCATCAACTTTCAAAACCGGAACGCATTTGCTGATAAGGCTTTTAGCTTTCATCTTATAGGCAGACCACATCTCGCAGGAGACACAGTTCCACATGGCATCTTCTATGCCCAGGTACCAGGGGAGAAAATCGGATGAGCCGCCGTCAGGTGCGGAACCGTGCCTAGGTCCAGCCTGACCAAATATGGCCAAGTCCGAGGAAATGGAAAGATCACAAGCCATTCCAATTTCCTGGCCGCCTGCAATTCTCATCCCGTTTACTCTGCAGACCACAGGCTTTTTGCAGGCAAGAATCGAATCGACCATATGATTAAAGAGTTCCATGTACTGGCCGTATTCATCCGATCTCAAGCTGTAAAATTCACTGTATTCCTTCGTATTTCCCCCTGTGCAAAAAGCAAAGGGGCCGGTCCCCGTAAAGACTGTGGCCACGACGCTCCTATCTAAAGAAGCGTTTTCGAAACCCGCAATTACGCCCTTTACCATCTCCGTAGTATAAGAGTTATACTGTTTTGGATTATTTAATCGAATCCATGATACATAAAGTCCTTCCACAACGTTCCCTTCCGGGTCTTTGAGCGGGCGTTTTTCATGTACCACGCATGGGGCTTCCTCGCCCCAGTGAACATCGGTATGTAACGCATGATCTTTTTGTTTGTTGTCTCTCGGCATCCATTTTAAAGCCATAATTTTCCCTCCTTTGTTATGTTTAAATTTGTCTGTTTTGATATCTTGTAAAATATTTCTTACTTTTCTTTAATCTATTTTTTTCCTTAAGTTCCTCCCCCTTTTTTAAAGCCCGTGTCCCCTAGTTTCCGAATATCTTATTAAAAATCGGGTGTCAGCACAATCCGTTTGGCAGGGGACGTCTTATGGGCCTCATCAAAGGTGTCCACTATTGTGCTCATGGGACGTGTTTGAACAAAAGCCTCTATGTCAATTTTTTTATTAAGCACCATATCAAGGACGATGGGATAGTATTCCGGCAAGCATCCCCAGGTTCCTGAAATATCGCCGTCAAATGCCATAAGACGGCCAAACATATAATCTACCTTGCCAAGACCAAATCCGACAACAATTAATTTTCCGACAAAGCCAAGCAGGCTCAATGCAATCTCCTGACCCCCCTTAGCTCCTGTTACTTCAAAGATTTTCCAACCAAAGTTGGGCAGACCGTTTTCCTTGCAGATTCCCTTGAATTCCTTGGATACGGCCCTTGAATCTTTGTCCGTAGAGTTAATGACAATATCAGCTCCATATTTAAGAGCTCTTTCCAGTTTTTCCTGGTTGCGCGCTATACCGATAATCGTCTTGGCGCCTAATGCCTTTACGGTTTGACCCATATACTGGCCTACGCCGCCTGTAATCCCAACGACCACAACATTATCTCCAGGCTGCAAGTCCGCTCTTTTGGCGGCCTGATAAGGTGTTGTAGCCGCGTCGGCCACAACAGCCAGGTGGGCAAGAGGTATATCTCCTCTGTTTTTTACTTCGCACAAATCGATGCTCGGAACCGGGATATGGCTTGAAAAACCGCCGTAGATACCAAGGCTGTTTCCCGGCATCTTCTGGGCAAGGCATCGGTTTCCCCGGCCTGTTTTACAAAGGATACATTGTCTGCAAGGCATAACAGCCGGGATGATAACCTCTTTCCCTATCCATCCTTCGTCTCCAGCCACAACGGTCCCTGCAATTTCGTGGCCTAATGTCAGGGGGGGTGTTGAAACGGTGGGGACACCATCATAAAAATACCCCAGGTCTGTGTGGCATACTCCACAACCTGCAACTTCAACAAGGACTTCACCAGGCTTTAATTCAGGCACCGGTATTTCCGTCTTTTCTATCTTACCCGGTGTTGTTTCACCTGTTTCCTTATTAAATGAGGTAGGTTGAATCATCTGCCAGGTTAAGATTTTGTCAGGTACTGCTCCCATTCTATTTTCTCCTTTTCTTTAAAAATTTTAGAAATTATCAATTATATACACATTTTAACGGCAAACAATTGTTGAATCCTTAAGAGGATGATTCTGTTAATATATCTAAAGTTCTGATGAGCTAATTGAAATTATATTATAGCTATAATGTAACTAAGTTAAAAATGCTTGTCAATTTATTTTTTATAAAATAGGGGACGTTTCGATTCTAAATCTATACCTTTTACTCTTCTCAAAACCGCCTTTTTGGTTTTTTTGCAATTCAGAGTTTGACATCCGGTACTGATATTTGGTATTGTCGTGATTACATTATTAAATCTACTATGGATTTGTAATAAAACTGGGTGAACGTTCAGGCAAGGAGCCCGTTAATTTCTATTCAACAGCTCGTAAGGGCATTAAATGAGGTACATAATGATGGATGAAAACAGAATTCGAGTGTATTTAAATGATGGAATGGTATTGATTGCATTGGGGCTAGGAGCAGCGTATTGGATTATTGAATGCTTATTGTACGTCTTTCTGGCATATGAAATCAATTTTCTGGATCGGCTAATCGGGCCTGACATAAGCGGGCTGAGTACGCGTATAATCGTTATATGCCTTTTTCTTATCTTTGGGTCCCATGCTCAGTACACAATTAATAAACGAAAACGAACAGAAGCAGAATTGTTAAAAATGAAAGAGGTGAATGAAAAACTAAAACAAGAGCTTGAGGCGCTGAAGAATCAATAAGATAACATGATACAAAATGCCCAGCACTTAATCATGGGACAATAGATTTCTGGTGCTCTGCCTATTCCTGGAAAAATTAAAGACCCAAATTTGCAAAGTCGCATATGCTTGGGGGCCTCTCTGCCTGCTATCTCAAAACCAACCAATCATACAGGAGAAAAAAAATGAATTCTCGTGAGCGAGTCATGGCGGCGTTGAATTTGCAAGAACCGGATCGGGTGCCGTTTGCGGACTATGTCGATAATATCATCAAACAAAAAATCATGGGTACCGCAGAGATTGATGAGGCTGAATTTGCCAATAAGATTGGAATGGATGCTATTTATTTTGCCGATTACAGCACGCCACTATTTTGCAAAAACCATTCCGGGGACGAGGCTGAGGCCAAGGCGTTCGGCCTTACCGGCGAACCAGAATTTATCGGCGAAGGGCTCATCAGAACCGAAAAAGACCTGGACAAAATCATACTGCCCGACCCCCATGATGAAATTTTTTATGATCCAGCCAAACGATTCATGGAGAAATACCATGACAAGGATCTTGCCATTTATGCCGGGCTGCGTCCGTTCGGAATGTTCAATACCATATTTTCAATGCCCATGATGGATTTCGCATTTGCGCTACGCGACAATCTGGGTCTGATCAATACCATGATGGATATTTTTATCGAGTGGAACCTTATCATTATTGAAAAGCTGCAGGGTCTGGGCATTGATTTTATTATTGCATACAATGACATGGCGTATAAAAGCGGTCCCTTGATATCACTCCAGGATTTCCGGGAAATCTTTTTGCCGAAAATGAAGATTGTTGCGGAAGCCATAAAGATCCCCTGGGCATTTCACAGCGACGGGGATCTGAGTCTGGTGATGGAGGATTTGTTAACCCTGGGCATGAATGCCGTTAATCCTTTCGAACCTCCGGTGATGAGCTTGAAAACGGCCAAGGAAAAATGGGGCGACCAGATCTGTTTATGGGGCAACATCGATCTGATTCATACATTGCCCTACGGCACGATAGAGGAGGTTGAAGCCGAAGTTAAACAACGGATCAAGGAGGCCGGTCCAGGCGGGGGTTATATCTGCGCCAGTGCCAACAGCATTACCGGCTGGTGCAAAATCGAAAATATCTTTGCGATGACAAATGCAGTAAAGAAGTATGGAAGATATCCATTAAATGTAGAGTAACCGTTCACGGTTCAAGGTTCAGAGGTTCATTTTTCCAGAACATCAACTATTTTGATTTCGCTAAAAAGCCAATCCTCTTCAATTTTGATCAAGACGCATTCTAATTCATGGATTTCATTAACATATTCACCGGTTGTTAATTTTCCGGACAATTTTGCGGTTAGAACAGCGTTTGCAGACTCCTTTTCGGGTATATTTATCTCAATATCATAAAATCGTAAGGATAATTCAAAATATTGCGATAGAACCATAAGCGCAATGCTTGATATATCCTGTGGTTTATAATTTCTTGAAACCGAGTAGGCAGGCGCCTTTACATTGCAGTTTTCAGCAAATAATGTCTTTATATTATTGACCCTGTTTGCCGTTATGAGTTTATTTTCGACGGAATCCTTCGATCCCCATTTGGAAAGCAAATCAAACCGCTTTTTAACTTTAC
>JAUVVS010000223.1 GCA_030604545.1 Deltaproteobacteria bacterium
GACGAAGATAATTTCCGCTCCTGCTATAAATATTGTTCGATCACCAGAAATCTTCAAATGCTGGGCGCCTTTGGGTTTTTAAGCAACCAAAAAGGGAAACCATTTTTTAAACAATACATCCCGGTAGCCGTAAAGACCCTGAAAAATAATCTATCCACTCTTGAAGATACAAAATTTTCGGGTTTGGAATCGATTGTTAAAAAAATTGAAACAAAATGATATTTTAAGATATCGTCAAATGGTTGAGTGGTTAAGTGGTTGAGTAGAAAAAGATTTATTATTAAATCAATATGTTAATATTTGCAAACTTTTGTATGTCCAATTCTTTTGAAAATGGCTATTATTCTTATCATTACAACTACTTAACTACTCAACTATTCGACGACTTAACGAGATATGGACTTAAAAAAATGGAGGCTACAGATGAACAAAATAAAAATTATGATAAATGGTATTCCCGGCAATATGGCAGTAAATTTGGCAAAACACACCCTTGCCGACGACAGGTTTGATCTGATTTCACAATCTCTTACCGGTCCCGAAATCACTAAAGATGAACACTTGATCGATTCTATTCCTATTCGGTTGATTCATCCAGACGTTCGGGAGCAGGCCATAACTGAAATAAAGGAAAAGGAAGGTTCTTTTATCAGCGTGGATTATACGCACCCTTCGGCTGTAAACGATAATGCAGAATTTTATGCAAAACACGGCCTCCCATTTGTGATGGGAACAACAGGCGGCAACCGGAAACGCCTTGAAGATACTGTATGTTCATCTTCCATTCCTGCGGTAATCGCGCCGAACATGGCTAAACAGATAGTCGGGTTTCAGGCCATGATTGAATATGCTGCAAACAAATTCCCGGATCTTTTTAAAGGATATTCTCTTGAAATCATAGAAAGCCATCAAAAAGGAAAAGCAGACACAAGCGGAACCGCCAAGGCTATGGCAGAATATTTTAATAATCTAGGTGTTCCATTTTCCAAAGAGGATATCAAAAAAGAACGTGATCCCGATGTCCAAAAAAATGTATGGGGCATTCCTGAAAAATACTTAGAGGGACACGGATGGCACACATATTCCCTTCTTTCAAATGACAGGACCGTCAGCTTTGAATTCAGGCACAACGTAAACGGCAGAGATGTCTATGCGCAAGGAACTCTCGATGCCGTCTCTTACCTTGATATCAAAGTAAAAGAAGGAGAAAAGGGAAAGGTATATAGCATGATAGATGTGCTTAAGGGAGTAACCACCGCGGGACAGACTCAAAAGCCCTCCTTTCTTAAAGGGTACAGATCAAGAAGTCCCCTCTTTTAAAGGAGCAAGACAAAAAGTCCCCCTTTTCTAAAGGGGGATTTAGGGGGATTTTTAAAAATAATCATTATATTATTGACAAAAAACTTCTTGTTCCCATATTACACCAGCTTTAAAAAACGGGTTTTTACCAACTCTAATTTACTTTTGAGGTGGATAAAGTGAAACAAAAAATAAGCAAATTAATCAAAAACCTCGATCTTCGCAAAGCATTGCCGGACTATTTGCTACTAACAATCGGTTCAATAATATTAGTCGTTAACTTTGATATATTCCTGGCACCTGCCAACATAGCGCCGGGCGGGGTTTCGGGAACGGCTATTATTCTCTATGAATTTACCGGCTGGTATAAAGGGTTAACAATGTTAATCTTGAGTATCCCCATGTTAATCATAGGCTTTTACTATCTGGGCCGTTTTCGCTTTCTCGTCCGTGCATCCTATGTCACTCTGCTATTCAGCTTTGGAGTAGACTTATTAGCAAATTGGCTGCCAGCCGGTGTTACCGACGACCTGCTGCTTAATGCCTTATATGGTGGTATTATTGGTGGAATCGGCATCGGACTGATTTATCGGGGCGGCACATCTCCTGCGGGGACTTCTGTGATTTGCCGTGTATTGTATTTAAAAACCGGCATTCCAAACAGCCAGATTTTTATACTCATTGACGGAAGTGTAATTCTTATAGCGGGACTGGTTTTCGGCTGGGAGATGTCTTTATATGCCTTTGTTACTCTATTTACATGGGGGATGGTTGCAGATTATGTCTTGGAAGGCCCCAGTGTGATACGTACAGCTTTTATCGTAACTGATTTACCGGAAGAAGTATCCCAAGCTCTATTGAACCATATAGGTGTGGGTGTAACAGCCTGGGTTGGAAAAGGCATGTTCACCAAAGCCGAGCATACAACCCTGTTTTGCACTGTGAACCGGGCCGATGTAAATATCTTAAAATCATTAGTAAATGATATGGACCCAAAAGCCTTTGTTGTAATAGTCCAGGGCCATCGTACCAAAGGAGGGATGTTGCGGCATACATTACAGAATAATGATCTAAAGCATGAAAAGGTTTATAATATTAGCTAATTATCGTGGCCCGACCCCATTCACTGAGCTTTTTCCTCTCTTTGAAAAGCAAAAATCGTAATTTCCGGTGGTGAAAAAAATCTCACAGGAGGTCCCCACGTGCCTGTGCCGCTGCTTACATAGAGATAAGAATTATTCCCCACCCGGAATAGGCCGTTATTATATAGAAAAAAGAGTGATGTGATCAATCTAAAGGGGAAAATCTGTCCATTATGGGTATGGCCTGAAAGCTGCAGGTCAAATAGTGTTGCACTCCTTTTATTAATTGCGGGCTGATGTTTGAGAAGAATGGTGAACTTCTTGTTCGAGAATTTATTTAGTATTTTATCTTCAGAAACATTAGCATTAGACCCAAACTGTTTTGACGTGGGATCGTCAACTCCAACCACATTCACCACATCACCTACGGTGACACCTTCATTTCTAAGCATTTTAAAGCCGGCATTCTCTGTAAATTCAACGGCTTTAGTAATTCCTGTATAGAATTCATGGTTTCCTGTTACGGCATACTTTCCGTAAGGAGTCTTAATGCTCCGAAAAAGTGATGCAACTTCTTCCTTTTCAAGCAGACCCCTTTCTATAAGGTCACCGGTAGAAACAAGGATGTCAGGATTAATATCTTTTATTATATCCACAATCTTCCGGGCCAGCCTCATACTGTTAATGGCACTGAAATGTATGTCGGATATCTGCAAAACCTTTAGGCTGTTGATTGCAGGCGGAAGCTTTTCAGTCTTTAGAGCAATTGTTTTAACCCTTATATTTTCAGTCTCAAAAAATCCGTAAATAATAATTCCAATAACCATCAAAATAACAACCACAAAGCTTACCATGCTTCCCAGCTTGAATTTAAAAAAGGATGCTGGAAAAATTATGGAAAAAAGATGAATAACACCATTGTAGATATCCACGCAGATATGTGCCGAAAAGAAGAGGAACAATGCCGCCATCCATGTGTAACCTAGATAAGATAGGAAAGTAGTTATAAAATGCCATTCATATTTGATGAAAACATTGATAAGAATGGGCGCAATAAGCATGGTAAATAGAAAGACAAGAATCAACCAGTTGTATAACGGACTGATAATAATTACACTCTTCAACTTGAAATAGAAGTAGGCGTGAAGCAAACCATAGAGTGTAAGAAATACTGTAATAAATATGACAAATGAGATTAGGCTTCTCAAGGAGTCCTCCGTTCAGACCATCCGTAGCGCCTTTCTAGTTTCATAACCCACACTTCGATAGCAGTACATTTTCTTTATGTATTTGTTAAGACCGACTCTTTCCAGAGCTTTTTGAATATGAACCTTATTGGAATCATTAGCATTTGTTGCCACAGGGCAATTAGCTTCTTTACTCAGTTTTTCCAAAACTTCCACAGTCCCTTCAACAGCAGCGACATTCTCCCATAAATACATAGGCCCCTTTTCGTTTGGAAAATCGACCATCAATGTATCACTTCAGTCAAATAAATAATGTTTGTATTTCAACTTCACTTTTCTCATGATTCACAGCGCTTAAATACACCGTAATCTTTATATTGATTTTATAAATGTCGATGAACTAAACCTTTTCAAGCGGCAAGATTTTTGGTATCATGACGCCTCTTAAAATATCCTTTAATATCAACTTTAATTTTAATGCACAAGGTGTATATCCTTTTTACAATCTTATGTAATATCCCTATCTTAAATACATGCTTAAAATGGTAAAAAATTCAAAAATATCAAAATTCTTCTTTCCTTCCATCACCCGGAAATTTATTTTACGAATCTCTTTGGTGGTGATACTAGCTTACGTACTATTCGGGCATATACTTATTCCCTTAAAAATTACCGGATACAGCATGGAGCCGACCTATCATAATGGAAGCATTAACTTTTGCTGGAGATTGAGATATCTTTATTCTAAGCCTGCAAGACCCCATGTGGTGGTGGTTCGTTTTGCCGGAAAAAAGGTCATGCTTTTAAAGCGCGTGGTCGCCGTGGAGGGTGAAACCGTGGAATTCCGTCAGGGAAAACTTTTTATTAACGGAAATGTTATTGATGAACCTTATGTTCGCTTTCCCTGTGACTGGAATCTTTCAC
>JAUVVS010000207.1 GCA_030604545.1 Deltaproteobacteria bacterium
AAACCAAGAAAAATAGATATATGGGGTACTATACTTAATAGAATACATGAACAAATATTCTTACCTGATGAAGATTCAGAACGCGAAATACAGATAATACGGAGAATTCTCGAGGATCTGATAAGACTGAAAAAACTGTCGGGGTTTGATCAGGAAATCGATTTTGAAGTTATAAGATCATATATAGAAAGACAACTTAAGAAAGAGTATTTCGGTTCCGGTTTTATTTCGAGGGGTCTGACATTTTGCACAATGCTTCCCATGAGAAGTATTCCCTTTAAGGTCATATGTCTTATTGGTATGAACAATGATGCATTTCCCCGGGATTATCGTTCTGTGGGATTTGATCTTGTTGCTCAACACCCCAAACCTGGAGACAGATCCAGAAGGAATGATGATAAGTTTCTTTTCCTTGAAACACTTATTTCCGCCGGAAATAAGCTTTATATAAGCTATGTCGGGCAGAACATCCAGGACAATACTACAATACCACCATCTGTCCTTGTAAGTGAACTTCTCGATTATATAAAAATGGGATTTGGTCTTTCAGAAGAGCAGATAGTAACATACCACAGACTCCAGGCGTTTTCCCCGGCATATTTTAAAGGAAATGAGAAGTTATTCAGCTATTCCGAAGAAAATTTGCTCGCCGGAGCTAGTATATTTGATCACAAAGATCCTCCTTCTTTTATTTCAACAGGTTTGTCCATGTCTTCAGAGGAATCAGAAAAATGGAAAAGCTTTGATATGAACGACTTATGCGACTTCTTTCGTAATCCAGCTAAGTTTATACTACAAAGACGACTTGGTATCTATTTGGAAGAAGGAGGGTTGGTTTCAGATGAAAGGGAAAATTTTAGTTTAGATAATCTGGAAAAATACCTGATAGGTCAGGACCTTTTGGAAAAGAGGCTCGCAGGAACAGATTTGAAAGATTCAATAGCAATCCAGAGGGCCAAGGGACAACTTCCTCATGGTAATATTGGGGCTATTATTTTTGATGAGTTGAGGATTGAAGCAGAGACCTTTGTTGACAAAATCGAAAACCACACAAAAGGTAAGCATCTGGATACGCTGGAAATTGACTTTGAAATCGAAGGCTTTAATCTTTTTGGTAGACTTGCAGAGATTTACGAAAAGGGGCTTTTTCAGATATGTTATGCAAACACAAAGGCAAAATATCTTTTAAAAACATGGATTTATCATCTTATATTGTGTTCTTTCAACGTTAAAAAATATCCGGTGAATAGTATTCTAATCTGCAAAGATTCTGCCTGGGAATTTGGTCCTGTCAATAACAGCAGAAGTATCTTGAGACATCTTCTCAACTATTATTGGAAGGGGTTAATCAAACCTTTGCACTTTTTTCCTGAATCCTCATTTAAATATGCGCAAGGGATAATGATAAAGAAAAAATCTCAGGAGAGAGTATTAAGGGATGCTCGAAATAAATGGATCGGAAGCGATTTCGTAAGCGGAGAGTCTCAAGATCCATATTATAAGCTCTGTTTCGGAAAAACAGACCCTATTGATGAGGAGTTTCGGAAAACGGCGGAGAAAATTTTCTCTCCTTTGTTGGGATTTTATAGAGAAATAATATTATAGAATTCATAACCATTCAGACAATAAGCAAAATTTGAAATCCCCCCCGGCCCCCCTTTAAAAAAGAGGGGAGACTAAAAAGTCCCCCTTTTTCTAAAGGGGGATTTAGGGGGATTTTAAAAAAGGTCTTGACCCATCAGCAATGAGTGCCAATCCCAACATCAACCCACAAGTATAATCCTCAAATCCATTACATTTGTATTTGTAGGGCCGGTTATTAACAGGTCGCCCAGTTTTTCAAAAAAGTTATAAGAGTTGTTATTTAAAAGAAAATGGTTGGGGTCTAAACCCAATGCTTGAGCTCTTTTTATGGTGTTTGTATCGGCAATTGCCCCTGCAGCGTTTGTAGGACCATCTGTACCATCAGTACCACCACTGAGGACAACGATACTTTTCTCACCAGCAATTTCAATTGCCGCCGCAAGTGAAAATTCCTGGTTGCGTCCACCAAGCCCCTTTCCTTTAATAGTTACCGTGGTTTCTCCTCCCGAAAGGATACATGCCGGAATGGGAAGAGGATTGCCGGTTTTAATTATCTCTTTTGCTATGGCTGCGTGAACCTGGGCAACATGTCTCGTTTCGCCTTCTATCATGGAAGAGAGAATAAGAGTATTGTATCCTATACTTTCGGCTTTTCGCTTTGCAGCAATTACAGCTTCAATGTTACTTCCTATAATCAGATTATGTGTTTTGTCGAAAGCAGGGTCGCCGGGTTTTGGAGTTTCCGGAACTTTGCCTAAAATGCCGGCCTCAATATGATTTGCAATAGTTTTGGGTATTTTCTTTTGGATGTTGTATTTTTTTATAATTTGAACGCAATCCTGAAAAGTGTTTGAATCCGGTACAGTGGGGCCTGATGCAATAATGTCAAGATCATCTCCAATCACATCTGAAAGAATAAGGGATACAAGTTCAGCAGGGTAAGCCGCCTGTGCAAGCCAACCCCCCTTTATCATTGAGGTGTGTTTTCGTATTGCGTTTATTTCGTGAATCGTGGCACCGCAGGAAAGGAGTATCTTTGTAATATCCTGCTTATCCTTGAGAGTTAGTCCGGTAAAAGGGAGGGGGAGCAGTGCAGATCCTCCGCCTGAAACCAGGCATAAGACCAGATCATCTTTTCTTGCATCTTTTGCTAAATTTAGGATAGCTTGTGCACCCTGTTGTCCATTATTATCAGGCACAGGGTGGCCGGCCTCAATTTGGTTTATACGACTAAGTTCAGTTACATGCTCGTATTTTACATTAATAGTGCCGGTTTTGATTCTTTTGCCAAGGATATCCTCTATAGCTGAAGCCATGGGGGCTGTGGCTTTGCCTGCTCCGACAATAAACAGGTTGTTGAACCGGGTAAGATCGTAACTTTTGTTTTCGATAAAAAGATGGTTGCCTTCAAGCCTGCAGTATCTTTTTACAGCAGCATTCGACTCAACAGCCTGGAGCCCTGTATAAAAAATATTTACGGCATCATCCTGCATACCGGCGATGTCTTTTAATTTAGAAACCATAATGAAAAATAAGATTGTTGATATTTTAGCTGTTTGAAAACAAGGCCGTGGTGAACTCTTACTTAAAGTCTACTTTGGCAGTGTAGGAAAATCGAACTCTACCAGCGCCTGTTTTCCCAATTGGCCCTTAAGGTACTCCAGCATCAGAATTGATAGTCGCTCCTCTCTGTTGAGTACGTTGGCATAACCGCCATTTGCGATAATACGGGCAAATTTTTTCTTTGACATGTCTTTGTGGTTCTTGGCGATGCGCTCAAAATTTATCGAATATCTTTTGATTTTGTTGTCAATCTCATTTTCAGACATGGCTTTGATCTGCTTCACCCTCCGGGCGAAGTCATCGGAATCAGGCAGGGAATTGGATTCTATCACTTTCTTGAGACTCTCTACGGCACGGATGCTTCCTTCTAAGATGTGGCTGCGCTTGACTACATTAATGCCGAGCCAGCCGGCTGATAGCCATTTGAAAAGCATAGACACGGTACGAGGTGCTGCATGGTCCGCCTCGTAGTATATCTGAACAGAGAAAGAATCATACATATAGGTGTCCATCCAGCTGATGTGCTTGAGGTTCAGGCCCTTTATACCCGAGTAAAAATAATTCCAGTTATCATTATCGATGATAACCGCCTTTTTGCCCATCTTGGACTTATGCGACATCTTAGATACAGAGACCAGCACCTTTCTGTCTTTGTGTTTCAAAAGAATAATCAGTCTCTTGCTGTCGTAACGGTAGTAAGCGCCTGCAAAGGAGTCCGGCGTGGTTACCTCATACTGTTTGCCCCAAAGGAGTATCGGTTTGTCAATGGTGGGTAGCTTGTTCCAGAGCTTGGCCTTGCTTGTCACGATGTCGCTTTCAGGGTACCAGTCGCATAGGCGCATAACGCTCGGAAATACCACAAAGCTGGGGATGGAGGGATTATAAGCATAACGAAGGATAAGTTCCAGCGACACGCTGATTTCTCTACGCAAGCATGATCCGGTGCAATTTTCATATTTAGCGAGATCGAGCTTCTCCGCCTCATAGCCGCCCTGGGCTACAAAATCAAGTAATGGTCCGATCCGCACCTGGTCAAACGCAGCACCTTTTTTATTAACCAGCTCGAGCAGGTAGTTTAGACCGGTTTCCACCTCTTTAGGTAAGGCGGAATTAGGTTGCTTACTCAAGTTATTTGTCTGGTTTGCATATACAGGCTGTGACCATTCAAAAAAGTTGGTCAAGAAAAGAGTAGATAGGCTAATGACAAGAAATCGTTTTAAAAGCTCCTGGTGCCATAAATGACGGTGCCAAAATTGTTTCGAAAATAATATATATTTATCCAGCATCTTTTGTAACGCCTTTTTTTATTGTACTTTATGTAACCGTTCACGGGTTCAGGGTTCAGAGGTTCAGGGTTCAGAAATTGTAGGTTTACCTCACAAATCTGAACTGTGTACAATATTACGGAAGCATTCGATTCGGAAACAGACCCGGAGTTTGTTTGTTTTTTTCGCTATTTAAAACGGTATTACACCGTAACTGTTCACGGTTCAGAGTTCAAAGTT
>JAUVVS010000265.1 GCA_030604545.1 Deltaproteobacteria bacterium
ATTATTCCAATCGAATTGTTCCTTGTCTAATTTTCCCGTTTTTTGCAGAATGGTCGTATTGATACCTGCAAGCAGACCGGCTAAATAAAAATTCATTTGTCTGACAGGACTGGATAATTCAATTCCTCTGGCAGAATTATAAAGCCGGTCTGTGTAAATCCCCATGGAAAGGCCAAACCAGCGGGGATAATTGGTATCTTCAAGGATATTTCCAAATCCAAAATATTGATGACCGATTTCGTGAGCAAGAATCCAATTGGCAAATTCATCTGCTTTATCTTCTTTCTTTTCCAAACCCATATGAATAACAACACAATTAGCACAAATAGGAAATCCACCCCAGGGTTCAGTATGTCCGGGCAGGATTGACAATACCGGTTGTGGATAGAAACCGATTTTCTCCTTATAAAATGGAATAATATCCTTAGCCATCTCCAAAAAGGTTTTACCCCACTTTTTATCTTTTTCAAAGTAAAATGAACGGACTTTTACTCCGGCTATATCGGCCTCATCAATGATAAAATCTTTGGATAGTAAAACCCCAAAGTCTGGCACTCCATATGCAGAAGCAACTAATTCAGTTGAATCATTGCGGACAATTTGTGATTCAACCATACCAGTAAGGGCACATTTATAATCTGATGGGAATTTAGCTGTAAGATGATAATCAGCCAGTTCCTGGTGACCTGTAAGAACCTGCCCTCTTTTAATTTTCATCAAGGTGGGATGCCAGCTTTCTGTTTCTAACCAGCCATGTCTCCAATGAAAATAACCATACCAATAACCAACCTCTGCAGACGTAAAATCCATTGAAATCTTAATTTTTTCATCCTTTCCGATAGGTTCTTTTAATTGTATCTCTATTCCGGTATAGCCAACATTGTCAGTTTTGAAAATATATTTAAATTCAGCGGGTTGGTCATTCACCAGACAGGCCTTTATTAATTCTTTTTCATTTTCATCATTTATTAGACTTATAGGAATTTTATTTAATTCTTGTCCCGTACTATTTAACGAATTGATTATCACTTTCCCCCTGGCTCTTGCCTTCTGAGGATCAAATCGGACATCCAGAATATAATTGGTCAGGGATTTTTGTTCATTTGCCCAGGAATGTTCTTTTAGACTAATTAGAAATGTTAATGAGATGATTACTAAAAAAGCGACTAATGAGTTTTTCATAATAATGTCATCCTATTTAATTATAATCAATTTTCTTGGTAATTTCTTCTATATCCTCTTTAGTAGCTACATTTTCAGCCTTCTTTTTCAAATATGTTCCCAAGAACGCGCCAATAGCTGAGATTAAAAGAATAAGGATGTAAAGCCACCAATCGAAATGCATTGCGCTATTGACTGCTTCTTCAACTATAACTTTCATTTGGTCGGAGTCCATTAGTGTCCTTATTTTGAATCATAACGGCTGGCAATTAGTGGCGCCGGGCGGTTGGCAGAGTACTTCCTCATGCTAAGCGTGTAGGCGTCCACTACATTGCTTTGTTGATCTTTCAGCACAATATGGAAAAACAATAAAAACAAGTACCCGATTTTTCTATTTTTTATATTCTTCTCTTTTCTTAACTGGCGGCCAGGTCCCTCTGAGAACGGCTTGTTCAAAGTCCTTCACGACGTTCATGAAAGAGACGTCAAATAGAGCCTTGAACAGTTCATCGCTCCTTTGGGGCTCCTTCATGGTCTTCCTGACATAGTCGATAACAGCGTTCTTTCCAAACTTGCTTAATAGGTAGGTGAAAAAGAAGTTGTACTCCGCGTATCGAAACATATGCCTAATTTTGATTGGTATCTTTTCCGCGGCAGCATTGTCCGTGATGCGAAACAGGTAGCCTTTCTCCACGGCCAGCTTTCGGAACTCTTTTGCGTCAGGATAGTCGGAGGCGTTACCGTAATACACCGCAACGCATTCATCAAGCCAATGCAGTTCACCGCTTGCGCCGAAATATTTCGGGACATTCAGAAGGGGCGTGTACTGATAACGGACACAGTGGGAAAGTTCGTGCTTGAGAAGATTCCGGAGGTTTCGACCCGAATCCTTTAAACCTGGCGAGAAGTAGATTACCGTCCCGGTCCCCATAGCTGTTGCAAGCGGGCCACTCTGCCGCATCCCCAACGAGTGAAACCTACCCCTATGGAACAAGCCCCACGAATCGCAGAAGATAATCTTAACCCTGTCCTTGAACTTCAGACCGTGGAATCGCTCGACATCCTCCATGATGTCGTCTATGAAGGTACAGTCGTCCGGGCAACCCGTTCCATCGGGGAAATAAACCGTCGCCCGTTGAAAATCCTCGCTGTCGTAGCCAATCTTGATCGGAGACCACGGAAAAAGAGGGCCGGACAAAAAAGAAAAGCATAAAATTAGAACAAAAAAGAAAAGCACAACGCCTAAGACAAGCTTCCACCTCCTTGCTTTCCTTATCCGCAGACTAAATATCCGCAACCATTCGGTCAAAAACATTATTAACTCCAAAAATTCAAATCAGAGTCTAACATTTGGCTCACCCGCCGAAACAAAACGCACAGTCTTCAAGCGAAGAGACTGACTTTAAACAATCCGTGATCTCAATTCGCCCAAAAATCTCCGAGTTTCGGTCGGGTGCAGCCGATAGTTGAACATGAATAGATCGTTTCCTTATCATTTTGCCTATTTCCTTATTGGAGAAATAGCATTTTCCTATTATAGAATCCTGCAGTTTTATATTCATTTGCTAATGTGCGAACCTCTTGACCTAAAAAATTAATAACCTTCAACGTCACGTGTGCGTGTTTGGAAATATCATAGCTTATTCGAGTCTTAGGGTTAAAGGGATTGGGATAATTTTGATAAAGTAAAAATTCAGTTGTACTTTATCGCCATGATGGATTCATCACACTCGTCAAATCAGACGAGGGATCATATTCTTCTAAAGTCGAACAAGCCTGCCAGGAAGGCCAAGATGATACCGACCCCCCAAATGCATAGATATTTTCATTAACTGCGCTGGTAGACAAAAAAAACCTTGAGGTTGGCATGTTGGTTTTGGTTGTCCAGGTATCCGACGCGGGATCGAATTCTTCAACTGTCTTAATAGCTGAACTGTTCGCATCCTTTACACCCCCAATGATATAAATCTTCCCATTCACCACACAGGTGGAAGGACCAGACCTTGCCGTTAGCATGTTGACTTTCATTGTCCAGGCATTACCTTGCGCAAAACTGATTGAAGTCATCCGCAATATCCCCGAAACCGCTAACAGAACAATGAGAGTCATATACTCAAACTTTCGTATAAATGACACCATCTTCCTCCCTATTTTTAATGAAAGTTATCGATTTCAATTTTCTATTGCCATAACAAGTAAGTAGATAGTTTCTGTATACTGCAAATGTATGTAATATCAATTCAAATGACAATAAAGAGTATCCCTTCGGTGAAGTACATATTGATTTCAACTAAGCGGCAGATGTAACTTTTAGGGGGGCATTCCAGCTTGCGGGAAGCAGTTCATCCAAGCGGTTCATCGGGTGATCTGCTATCCTGCTCAAAACATCTTTCAGATATGCTTTGGGATCATGCCCCTGCAATTGTGCTGTGGATAAAAGACTGTAAAGTATCGCC
>JAUVVS010000186.1 GCA_030604545.1 Deltaproteobacteria bacterium
ATTGGGCTTATCCAGGACATGGCATTATCAGCAAGAAAAATCAAAGGCTGTTTAAGGCATGGGATAAAGAAGATCCCGTCGATGCTTGGGAATGTGAACGATGCAAAAGGATAGAACAAATTGGTTATGCTAACCTAAAATTGACCCCCTAATAGGACAAACGACAACCGAAAATTGACCCCTCTTGAGCCGCCCTCTGGTATTATAGGATTGTTAGCTATCAATCTTATAACGGAGGGAGAAAGGAGAATGCTCAAAGTGGATCAGTATGACTATATTCGAACAGCGCATCGAGTTTATGGGAAAAAGATCAAACAGATCGCAAGAGAGACCGGCCATTCAAGGAATACAATTAAAAAAGTATTGCGTGGCGAATACAGCGGATATAAACCCAGGGTTATGCAGCCATATCCGATATTAGGTCCCTATCTTAAGATCATAGATAAATGGTTGGAGGATGACAAACAGCGCCCTAAAAAGCAGCGTCATACAGCGGTTCGGATTTATAATCGGCTCAAGCAGGAACATGATTTTCAAGGTACGGAGACGACCGTCAGGCGATATGTTCGTGAAGCCAAACTGAGACTGGGAGTCGGTTCTCCGCAGGTATTTATTCCATCAGATCCCCATATCGGCGTGGAGGCCGAAGTTGACTGGGGAAGGTGTATGGCGATTTTAGGGGGTGTTGAGACTCAGCTAAAGTTTTTTTGCATGCGCTCAAAGTATTCCGGTAAGCATTTTGTGCGCTGTTACCCCTGTGAACGTCAGCAGGCGCTATTTGATGGACATATTCAAGCCTTTGCATTTTTCGATGGTGTCTTTCCGGTCCTGATCTATGACAATTTGACCACAGCGGTGCAAAAGGTATTTTGGGGTAAAAAAAGGATTCTTCAGGAATCATATGACAAGTTTCGTGCCTTTTACAATTTTACTCCCCGTTTTTGCAATCCCGGTCAAGGGCATGAAAAAGGCGGTATCGAAGGTTTGGTTGGTTATGCCCGGCGCAACTATATGGTACCTGTTCCAGAGGCCGAGACTTTAGAAGCGTTAAATGAAAAGCTTTTAAAGGATTGTCTTGCATATGGTGGCCACAGGATATCCGGCAGAGAGCAGACCGTAAATGAGCTCTACGAAGCAGAAAAGAAGCATCTGATAACCCTACCGGATATTCCGTTTAGCAACCTTGAGACATCTTGTGGAAAAGTGGATAAATATTCTACGGTTGTCGTCGATAAAAATCGGTATTCGGTGCCAACATCATATGCCTATTTTAAGGTCAATGTTGTTTTGTATGTAGCTCGTGTTGAGATATTTTATGGGAGTAAAAAAATTGCATCTCATCTACGGCTTTACAGCAACAACAAATGGAGTCTTTTGCCGGAGCACTATCTGGAACTTATTCAACAGCGGCCGCAGGCATTTGAATCAGCCCGCCCCATACGGCAATGGCGTGAACGCTGGCCGTTTTGCCTTGAGAGGCTTTTAGAGCGTTTTTGCCAAAAGCAGGGCGACACAAAGGGCATCAAGGATTTCATATCCGTTTTGATGCTTTACAAAGATCACGATGCTAAAGATATTGAAGCGGCCGTTGAGCAGGCTCTTTCAGCCCATGTCAGCTCCAGCCAGGCAGTAGAACACATTTTAAAGCGTTCACCAGATCATCATGATCCATCGTTTGCGTCTTTGACAAACTGGCAAACCCTTCCGATTCCGGATGTAACCATATATGAACAGATCGGAGGTGGGTTATGAATGCAGGGATGAAAGCATTGTTAAATGACAATCTTAAAAGCTTAAAGCTGTCCACGATGATACGCAATCTGCAGGGCCACCTTCGCCAGGCCAAACAGGATAAGCTGGATTATGATGAATTTCTTTTAAATTTAACGGAGGCTGAAGTTCAGGTTCGTAAGGAAAATGGACGTAAGCGAAGATTGGGAGAAGCCAAATTCCCGTTATTAAAACCGCTTGAAACATTTAATTTTGAGGCAGCCCCGGATCTGGATGCCCGGCTCATTAAGGAACTTTCAAGTTGTGAGTATATTAGAAAATCCCGTAATATCATTTTTATGGGCAAAAGCGGCACCGGTAAAACGCACCTTGCAACCGGACTTGGCATGGAAGCTTGCAAACAGGGGATAAGAACACGCTTTGTTACCGGTTGCGGCCTTGCCAATGAACTTATTGAAGCCCGAGATGAAAAATTGTTAGGCCGTACCGTAAAACGTTATGCCGGCTATGGTTTACTCATCGTTGATGAGTTGGGCTACGTTCCTTTCTCCAAAGAGGGCGCTCAGCTTATTTTTCAAATATTGGCCGAGCGCCACGAGAGAAAATCGGTCATGATCACGACCAATATGGGATTTGGAGATTGGACACAAATATTTGGTGATCCCAATATGACCGCAGCGCTCCTGGATCGAATAACCCACAAAGCGCATGTGATCAATTGCAGCTGGGAAAGTTACCGGCTCAAGGAAACCCTTAAAAAAAGCAATTAAACGAAAAGGTACTCAACATGGCGGAAATTGCAATATATAACGCCCTAAAAAGCAGACTGGAAACAATCGATATTGAATTCACGGATAAAAACACGACATGGTTTGATGATTGCTTCAACGATCAGAACATCCATATGATTACAGATGCTTTCGGTGGTTTGCTGATCAGAGAATATGGATATAATTATCCTATATGGATTGATGGCGTATCAAGAGCCGCAATCGGATATAGCAGACGCAAGGCATTCCGTCTGAAAGACGGTTATACGAAAAGTAGTTAACGCATTACGTGTTATCTGTTTTGGCAGAGAGGGTTTTTTTAATCAAATTAAGAAGGGGTCAAAATTGGGTTGTCGTGAGGGGTCAATTTTCGGTTGACATTTCCAACTTCTCCAAGGCCGCCTCACTTGCACCATCGCTTGCTGTCATTCTCTCTTCCCTCTCCTGGTCGAAGTCAGATGAATGCTTCGTCGGATGAAGCGTGCCGCAGTTCGAATTGCCTTCCTATGATTCTGCGGACGATCTCATGCGTTGAGATGCCGCGGGTATAAGGCACGGTACGAAAAATCCCCATCTCCATGGGCACCTTGTAGTAGTACTCCAGTTTCTCCTGGGAGAAATCGTCGCCGTGGACTACCAAGTGGATGTCGTGTTTCTCGATCCAGGCACGGCCAATTATAAAGGGAGCCTCAGGAAGCACTTCGTCGACATAGCGACATCCAGCCACGGAAGCCACACGCTCCTCCATCGTAAGGATAGATCTACACTTGTACGACAATAGGACATCGTCTCCATGGATACCCACCAAAAGATAGTCTCCCAAGGCGCGAGCCTTCTTCAGAAACTCAACATGACCACAGTGAAAAAGATCGGCCACCATGTCTGCGTATACTCTTATCATTGGCACCTCTTTCTCAAGGCATTCGCAACTGGGCTGCGCACTTGGATGGGTGCGTCAACATCATGTCCAGGCTCGGCTCGGGAGGAGCCCTGCCTGCCGTCACGTCTTATGTCTCCGCCCCAGTTGCTCCGCCTCACACAAACGCAAGTCACCACTACAGTTCCTCTGTCCCGTCTTCACAACATAATGTTTCTCGATGACACACAATTATTGTATACGTTGCAGGATGAGTGTCAAATTGTTTGGGCTTTTGTGCCGAGGGACCATTGCCATGTTCTGAAATCATCGGAGGTTGGACTTCCCCAGATCATACTGCCCAGAACAACGCAAGTCCTTGGGTAGCTCCGAACTTGTGAGCCCCATCGCCTCGCTTGGGATGTAACAGTTTGGACAAATGCGTAATGCTCCCATGAGACTCTATCAATCATGAAAATAGAGATGAATACCTATACGTGAAGATCATAGTTACGACAATTGTATCCATTTTTACCGCTATATTTCCTTCTTAATAAATAGATTTGTTTCAGAATCAAATATAAAATCTTCTCCTATGTAACCATAACAAATTTCTAAATAATCTTGTGCTTTATTAGGACAAGGACACATTAACCCCTCAAATTGAATACAACCTAATGGAAAAATTACATCTTCTGGAAACCACTTTTCATTTATTCCAAAACCCTGATAATCCATCACATACATCTTTTTTATTTTATCATAATCATAAAAATAAATATCATGTTGAACTAAATACCATTCGTTATTTTTACTATCATAAAGTTTTTCTCCATCCTTGAGAAATATTTGGTATTTAGTCGTAGAAATACCAAAAAGATTAGATATTTTCTCATATTGATATCTGGAAGGTAGGTTTTTTTTCAATAATTTATCTATCTCTTCAAAATATTCTTTTCTACAACTGAAATCAATATCATTATCATGCAAAAGAATTCTTCCACTTCTATACGCACCTAAAAGGGTTCCATAATCTATCCAATATTCTATACCTGCATTATCTAAAATATCTTTTACTATCCTAAACTGAATCAAGCGTTCACTTTTTACTCTTTTATTTCTTTCAATTGTTTCTTTGACATTATCAGTGGTAACATCACCCCACCAACTCAATGATTGTTTCATAACCTTTTTTCCTAATTCACCTTTGATAAAACAAAAACCCAAATCGGTATTCAGTATTACCATATTTCGGAGTACTTATATCACATATTCCGCACATCTGGTCAAAGACAATTATTATTTTCCCTCACCGAGAATTAAAATCCCCGTTTTCAATAAACCATAATTTTGAATAAAACATATGTTTATGATTTGAATACATCTTTTCATATTTATCACCAAACAAAGGAGAAATTCATTACCTTGCGAAAAAAATAACCAAAATGATAAATAGAACGAAATTGAAATCTAAAGATGAAAACCGTTGGAAAAAGCAGAGTTAACACTACCGCAAAGCGGTTTTGTACATGTAACACGTATCTCAGAAAACAACCAGTTTATTACGACAATTGAATTTTGGCCGCCCAGCACAATATATTGTATAAACGCCAATCCTAATTTTTTCGATAAAAATTCATGATTTCTGCCTTGAACTTAGCAAAATTTTAGCCCTAAAAATGCTTGATTTACAAACGAAATCAGCTATAAATTCAAATAATTTACAGGTGTAACATTAGGCAACGAATCACGCATTTTCAGCCATACATTCAATACTTGGCACTAATGGTAGATATTTCAAGTCACTGCTCGGGATAAACAC
>JAUVVS010000031.1 GCA_030604545.1 Deltaproteobacteria bacterium
AACAAAAATGAAATTTGCCAGGCCATTGTGTCACTCATACCCAATGGTGGGTATATATTCGTATCATGCCCATATGAATATCCATTTCATCCAGACCCTATTGATACATTATTTCGTCCAAATGTAAAAGAGCTGGCCAATCTATTTCCAAATACACACATTATCTCCGATGACATTGTTGTTTGTCGTAACTACCTTGGTTACATTACTCATAGTCCATCAGGTAGTCCCATAATATTTGCAAAGGCAATTGTTCGATTATTTCTTCCTTTTTACAAACCGAAAGAATGGCGTGCTGCGGTATGCCGTTTACCTTGGCTCTTGAGAAATTTTAGTGCAACGTGTGTAGTGTTAACCAAGTCTTACGAAAAACCTAACAAGAAATATCGTGGGTGGGATGGAAATCCATGGCAGGACGTTGTGTGAGGGGTTGAAAAGTTTGTGATAAAATAAACGGCATAAGAATATACTTTTTAGAAGATACCGTTTTTGGTTCCAGTAGAGGGAATTGGATGAGGTATAAAGCGAAGATGAATAACCAAAAGATAAAAATATTAATATTATCCGCAGGAGCAATATCCGGTTCTTTTCGGATGATGGCGGAAATTATAGAAAACATAAATAGAGGTAAATTTCATTTATATATTACATACAAGCCTGACTTTTCAGAATGGGGACAGTATGAAATAGACTTGATTTGTAATGCCGGAGCAACACTTATCCCCTTGAGAGGGAAAAGGTTATTCGATATTCGGGGGTTTTGGGATTTATGGAATGCTCTGAAAAGTGAAAGAATAGATATTCTTCATTCATGGGATGTGCTGGGGGTTCCTGCAAGAATTATTGGCAAGCTGGCTGGAGTGAAAATAATTGAAGAGTTTGCTAATCCTCCTCCAAAACTTATATCAGTAATTTCTCTAAAACATTACTGGATTAACAAATATACTTCAGTATTTGTTGATGGATATATAGCATGCTCATTCGGTATTCTGAAAAGATTCAGAGAACAGGAGTCAGTTTTTTTCAACAACAAATTGACTGCTGTAGTTCATAATTGTGTGGATGTTCCTGATTTAACATTTTCTAAGGATCAGATATGCTCTATCAAAAGAAGATATAGCATTCGAGAGAGTGATAAGGTGATAATCAATATTGGACATTTCAGTAAACAGAAAGCCCAGGATGATCTTTTAAAAGCCTTTAGGACAGTTGCCAATAACCGATCGGATGTTCGACTCGTTATTATTGGATGGGGAACGTTAGAGGTTGAACTAAAAAAATTGACGAAAACCCTCAAATTGGAAAATAAAGTAATATTTACAGGTAAGCTCCTGAGACCTCAAGTCTTTGAAGTTCTATCGATTACCGATTTATTCGTATTATCATCACATTGGGAGGGTTTTGGAATAGTCCTGGCCGAGGCAATGGCTTTAGGGAAAGCAGTAATCTCAACGGATACAGATGGTAGCCGTGAAGTAGTTGAGAATGGAAAAACCGGGATCCTTGTCCCAATAGAAAATTCACAAATTTTAGCGGAAGCTATATTAGATTTATTGGAAAAGCCCGACTTGATGATTCAAATGGGTAAGCGTGGATTAGAGAGGGTAACCAAATATTTCAATTGTGACCAGTACATTAAAGGATATGAAGCATTTTACAAAAGTGTCCTTTCAAGGTAAAGATTACTGGGCAAAATGAGGTGTAAATAATTCTGTGGACAAGATTCGCGTCCTTTTTGTTATTGACGGCCTGGAGTATGGTGGCGGCGAGAGAGGCTTTGCACAAGTGGCTGCTGGCTTGAGAGACCGTTTTGAGGTTTCTGTTGCCTCTATGTCCGGTGGAACATTTGAGCATGAGCTTAGACAATTTGGAATCAAAATTTACCCGGTAGATATGAGCAGACAGCTTTCATTAAAACCGGTCCGCCAGATTAAAGAAATTATCCGAAATAATAAAATTGACTTAGTACATAGCCAAGGGGCACGGACTGATTTTTTTGCCCGGATAGCAGTAAGGATGCAGAAGCCGAGAATCAGGATTGTGAGCACTATTCAGATGCCTGTCGAGGGCTATGATGTGGGTGCATTGAGAAAGGGGGTCTATCGGTTTTTTGATCGGTTTTCTGAGAGATATGTAGACCGGTTTGTTACAGTTTCAGAGGTCCTGAAAAAAACGTTAATTGAAAAGCACAAAATACCAGAAGGTAAGGTCGTTAAAATCTATAACGGCATAGAGATAGAAAAATATAGGCCCAATGGTAAAGAAGTCAGAAGTCAGAAGTCAGAAGTCAGAAGGGAGTTTGGATTAGCAAAAGATGCTCCGGTTATTGGCGCGATTGGGAGGATGGTCTGGCAAAAAGGGTTTGAGTATTTGATTGAATCCATTCCCACAATTATAGAAACTCTTCCACAGTCTAAAATATTAATTGTTGGCGATGGGCCACCATTAAGGGAAAGACTTGAAGCTTTGAGCAAAGAGCTTGGAGTAAGAGATAACGTTATTTTTGCAGGGTTTCGAAACGACATAAAGGAAATCCTTTCTGCTGTTGATTTATTGGTGGTTCCTTCACTTCTTGAGGGTTTCCCTATGATCATCCTGGAGGCTATGGCGATGGCGAAGCCGATTGTCGCGACAAATATTGATGGTATAACCGAACAAATAACAGATGGAGTAAATGGAATCCTGATTCCACCAAAAGACCCGTCTGCTCTGGCAAAGTCTGTCGTACGAGTTCTAAATGACAAGGAACTCGCAAGGACTATGGGATTGGCAGCAAGAGAGAAGGTTAAACAGGAATTTTCCGTTGAAAAGATGGTAGCAAAAACTGAAAAGATCTATTTGTCTCTCTTGAGAGCCAACTAAAATAAAAAATCGGTGATAAGATCATGACGAGTGAAGATATTTATTTGAAGCTTAAGAAATATATTAAATACAGATTTATCGGGACTCAATATGAATGGGAGAGCCATATTGATAATATGCTCCGTATGTTTGATCAAAACCTAAAAATGTATACCCCAGATAATATCCTGGATGTTGGTTGTGGAAATGGTGATAGAACTATTCTTATGGCAAACCACTTCAATATCGATATTCGTAACGCTTATGGCGTAGATTATGATGATCAGAACGTTATTGCCTGCAAGAAAAAATTTAATGCTAAGAAAATTGATTTAGAGACAGATAGTTTGCCTTACGAGGACGGTACGTTTGATCTTGTGATTTGTAATCAGGTTCTCGAACATCTAAAAAATTACAGAAAAGTTATAGATGATTTGACAAGAGTTACTAAAAAGGGAGGATATATAGCTGTTGGTATTCCTAACTTGGCCCATCTAATAAATAGAATATATCTGCTGTTCGGTATTCAACCCATATGTATTCATTTAGATGGCCCTCATGTGAGGTCTTTTACACATAAAAGTTTTGTTAAAATGCTTGCTTCGCTACAGGGAATAAAATTGATAGATTACAAGGGAACATTAATGTACCCTTTGCCTTTCGTTATGGCAAAATTTTTAGCTAATTATTTTGTCGGATTAAGTGGCTTTACTTGTTATCTTTTGCGAAGGGTACAATGAAGTTCCTTGTAATATTTTTTTAGAAAGGGATTAGTAGGCATTCGAATCTAACTGTGAGAATGAAAAATTGTCCATACTGCAAGACCCCCGGGGATTTCTATTTTGACATTTCTTCAAAAATCTATAATCGGTGTTCGGGATGTGATCTCATCTATAAAACAAACCATGATTCCCACGATAAAGTCTTGGCCCATTATCGTGATGATTACTTTGAAAGGTATTCTGATGACCAGATGAGCGGGGACAGGTACAGGTTATTTGACAGGATTTTAGATTTGATAGAAAAGAAGAGGGGCACTGGCAGATTATTAGACATTGGCTCCGGCTGTGGGGGATTTCTGGCAGCAGCTCAAAAGAGGGGATGGGAGGCAAAGGGGATTGAGATCTCGGTGCAATCGGTTGAAGTGGCTCGAAGGCAATACGGTCTTGATATTTACAATGGAACTCTTCAAGAATACGATGAGGATGGCGAATTTGATGTGATCACTCTTATTAATGTTCTTGATCACTCAGTAGAGCCTTGGAAGGAGATCAGAAAAGTTTATAGTTTACTTAAACCGGGAGGTATTCTTTACCTGAGGTTTCCCAATGGTCTTTTTCATTCATTCCTTTTTAAGACGTCAGAAAAACTTAATATTGAGCGAATTATCAGAAAGTTTCCTGTTTTTCATGAATATTGTTTCACACCATGGTTTATAAGAAGGCTGTTGTCTGACCATGGTTTTGCAGATGTTGTGGTCTATAATGCGAGCCTTTCCGGTGGAAGCCTAATTAAATTCTCTACCGTTTTCAGTTTTGTTACGAGATCAATTGAAATAATGGGGAAATTAACAGATTTAATTTCAGGTGGAAGGGTTCTCTGGTGTTCTTCGCTGGATGTGATTGCAGAAAAAGTAGAAAAATCATGGGAACACTTTTGAGGGACGGCTGGTTGGTGTAACTCTGATCCTTTAAAAGGACAATGTTTTATATGTATTTAAATCTGCCATGGCAAATTTAAAGGATTATCAAAAAAAGTCTTGAGCTTTTCCAAAAAATAATATAAATTAGTCCATATGATGATTAAACGACATATCAGCAAAATCGCCTTTTCCAGAGATTTCGGGCGGCAGATGCGTTTTATTACCGGTCCCCGGCAAACTGGAAAAACTACTGTTGCAAAGGAATTTCTCAAAGGGCAGAACTGCCTGAAGCTTTATTATAACTGGGATGACCGTAAAACGAGGGACAGGTATATAGCTGATTATCATTTTTTCGTTCAGGAACTGTACAATGTAAAGTCATCAAAAGGGAAACGATGGCTATGTATGGATGAAATTCACAAGTACCCTGAATGGAAAAATGTCCTGAAAGATTTTTTTGATTCATTCGGAGAAGAAAACGGCTTTATAGTTACCGGCTCTGCCAGACTCGATATGATGCGTAAAAGCGGGGATAGTTTGGCGGGTAGACATTTTACCTTTCGCCTTAATCCTGTCACTCTGAGAGAACTGACGGGCAAATCTTTTCTTGAGCCTCCGGCAGATGCAGACGACTGGATAATGCAAAAACTGGATCACCCAACATATAAAGAAAAAGAGCTTTCCGCATTATTGCGATTTAGCGGGTTTCCGGAACCCCTGCTTTCTGCTTCCGTTCGTTTTCACAACAAGTGGCGAACTGATTATATCGACAGGCTTGTTCGTGAAGACCTGAGGGATTTGACCAGAGTTCAGGAGCTTGAAAACATTGCTACTCTTATGCATTTGCTTCCCTCAAGAATTTCTTCGCCACTGTCTATAAACTCTCTGACAAAAAACATTAAATGCAGCTTCGCCACAATCTCCAACTATCTGAAAGCAATGGAATTGGGATACTTGATATTCAGGATCTTGCCATATTCTAAAAAAATTGCCCGATCACTGACCAAGGAAAACAAGGTGTATTTTTTTGACTGGACAAGGATAAATGATCCTGCCGCACAATTTGAAAACTACGTGGCTGTTGAGCTTAAAACGCTTTTGGAACTTTGGACAGACGCGGGCATTGGCAATTTTGACCTGCATTTCATACGCGACCGTGACGGCAGGGAAACCGATTTCCTGATACTGCGGGACAAGAAGCCCTGGTTAATGGTTGAAGCCAAATTTTCTCGTTCGACTATAGATTATCATCATCGCAAGAACAGGGATGTATTGGGAGATATTCCTTTTATTCAGGTTGTCAGACAGGAAAACATTGCTGAAAAAAGAGATGATGGCCTCTACCAGATATCCGCTTCGAGATTTTTTGCGTAAACATACTGGCTGTTATCCTGACAGAAATCATATCCGCTTGTAACAATGTTCTTGGGCTGAATTCTGGATTTCCGATAATGATAAATGCTGAAAATTTAAGGGCAGTGTCTGCGGCGAAATCCCGACTCGTCGGGACGCTGATATGGCAAATTTGGTTCTGATTTCAAAGGCCTTCATTATAATTTGACAAAGTATTTCTATATTGGTATGAATTACTTATTCAGAAAGATGGAGGTATAAAATATGAAAATATCTGAACGAGGACAAATTACAGTCCCCAAGCCGCTTCGCGATCGATTTGGTCTGTATAAGAATGTTGAGATTGAAATTATTTCGACAAAAGAGGGTATTTTAATTCAAAAACGCAGTCGCAGTAGACATCCTGTTGATTCGGTATACGGTATTCTCGGGCAGCCGTCTGATACTGATACATATATTGAAGAGGTCAGGGGAAGATGATTACTGCTGTCGATACCAATATCCTCCTGGATGTTTTCCTTCCGGATAAAAAATTTGCTTCAGATTCTTCAAAACTTCTAAAACTGGCATACGACGAGGGGGCGTTGGTCATCTGCGATATAGTTTATGCTGAACTTGTGCCCCAATTTGAGGAAAAATCCATACTGGACAGCGCACTGGCAACCATAAATGTGTCTTTGTCATCTGTGGATAAAGATGTTGCATTTATTGCCGGGGAAAGATGGAAAGTTTATAGAAAGTCGGGTGGGGAAAGAAAACGAATTATTACAGATTTTCTCATAGGTGCACACGCTATGGTCAAGGCAGAACGCTTCCTCACTCGAGACAGGGGTTTCTACAAGTCTTACTTTCCTGATCTTCAGATTTTTTCCATGTAATCGGCCAGTTTGATCTGATTTGAATTTTCATTTGAATGAGTATTATCAAAAAGAGTTCGATCGAACTGTTGATGGTAACGGGGCTTAAAGGAGTAAAATGGATAAAACAAATAAGTCTATCCTGATTATATTAGTTGCTGGTATAGGAGATCTCATTCTTGCCTCTAAAAGTATCAGAGCTATCAGAAATGGCTATCCAGATGCCGATATTCACCTTTTAACCAACTCTGAAGCTGCTCCCATCGCGCAAAATTACAGATACGTTGATTATGTTTGGTCGTTTCCAATCAGAGAAATGCGAAGGAGCAAAATATGCCTTCTTGATGTTTGGAAGCTTCTATTAAAACTCCGGAGAACGGGATTTACGATGGTTGTGAACCTCTTTGAAGTTGCATCGTTGCGTGGAGCCATTAAGATGGGTATTTTATTCTTTTTACTTAACGCTCGAGTCAGAATGGGTCACAGCAATAAAGGATTTGGTCTTGCGCTAACGAACAAGGTGCCGTCTGAAACGTTTCGGAAAAGACACAGGGTTGATGCCATGATGGATATAGCACTTTTAGCTAATGGGGTGCCTGATGAAAAGGATGTTGAAGTTTTCTGGAATAAGGAATGCGAGAAGAAATGGGAATATGTGTTCTTAAGAAAAGCAGGTGTCGTGCAGGAAATAATTATAGGCATAAATCCAGGTGGAGATAGGCCAAATAAGAGATGGAGTTCAAATAACTTTGCAGCCATAGCGGATAGGCTCATCGATGAATTTGGCGCCAAGATAATTATATTTGGAGGACCTGGGGAGGAAAATATTGGTAATGACATTCAACAAAAGATGAGAAACAATGCAGTAAATCTATCAGGCAAGCTGGATCTGAATGATCTGGTTTATATCATTAATGGACTTGATGTCTTGATAACAAATGACAGTGGGCCGATGCATATAGGGGCAGCAACCGGAACACCGCTTGTGGCAATTTTTGGTCCAGGTGATCCAACTCTTGTAAGGCCTTACACTTCCCAAAAGCTATATAAACTGATTTATAAAGGACTTGATTGTCAGCCCTGCAACGATGAGAAGTGTACTCAACATATTTGTTTGAACATTATAACCCCTGGAGAAGTTTATGAGAAATGCGTTGAACTATTAAATGCTGATAAATCTAGGTAAGTTAAGAGTTAGAAAAAGTTGTTTGGGAGTATGATCCAGTGGGATACCAAACCAGAATCTATGGTGGGATTTATTATTTAAACTATCAAGACTTTAAAAGCAAACCCATGATCTGGGCAGGGTGAGAACCGTGAAGGAAATACCAGTTTTACTCTATCAAAATGTTGGCCATTATCCGGAGGACGCGATGGAGGACGGTCTTCACCCTGAACCGTTCAAACGGCAGATGGGGTTTCTTTCAGAGAATGGCTATAATATCGTAGCGCTGGACCAGGCGCTGAATCATCTTGCCGGGAGTATCAAATTGCCACCCAAATCCATAGCGATTACTGTCGATGGTGGCTATCGAGATGCTTACACGAATGTACTTCCCGTTTTAAAAAGCTATAACTTTCATGCCACATTTTTTATCATTCCAGAATGTATTGGTGGTGAAAGGACGATTAAGGGGATTTCTATACCGTGCTTAAATTGGGATGAAATAAGAGAAATAGCCAAGTGCGGCAGTGAAATAGGTCTGCTGGCCTATGGAGGCAGAGGGATTAAAGGCCGGTATGATGAAGAATCTGTAAAACAAAGTATCTCCAATTCATTAAAGGCAATGGCTGAAAACTATAGTGGGGATATTCGATTCTGTGCATTCAGGGAGGGGGTAGCGGAAAAATCTTTGTGGGACTTTTTAAAAAACCGTGGATTTCAGGCGGTTTTCACGCAGTGTCCTACAAATCGGCGCCTCAGTCTGGCTGGTATTGGAAGAATACAAATCGATGATGATGACCACAATATCTTTCTTGCCAAGATTTCTAAAATATACCTCTTTTTTAAAGATAAACGCTCCTGGAAATATATTCGCAAGTATAAAATTGACAAGCTGGCTCATCGAATATCGGAAACAGTGAATGCGATTAGAGGGGAGTAAATACTGCTTTATAAGGGATAACATGAGCCAGCGATTTGCTGGTATTCCAATTATATGGAAGGATAATATTATTGGAAAAGATAAAGGTCGCACATATCATTACCCGATTTGATAAAGGTGGGGCTTCCGAAAACACCTTTTTGACTGTAAGGGGACTTGATAAAGCAAAATACGATGTCACTCTGATCAAAGGCCTTTCGCTGGAATCTGAAATGGGTGGGCGTGAGGTCCGGGCGGTGGAACATAACCTTGCCGAGGTTGAAAGGTGCGGGATCAGAACTGTAACCATTCCAGAGTTGGTAAGAAAGATTTATCATCTGTATGACCTGAAAGCCTTTGTTGCTTTAATAAAAATTTTTCTGAATGAAAAACCACATATTGTCCATACCCATACCTCAAAAGCGGGCATTCTGGGAAGGTGGGCGGCTTTTTTCGCTCGAATTCCTGTAATTATTCATACCCCGCACGGCCACGTATTCTGGGGATATTTTGGCAAGTGTAAGACATTATTCTATATTATCCTCGAGAAGTTGACGGCCCGCATTACGGATAAGATTATCGCGCTTACACAGCAGGAAAAAAACGATCACCTTCACTTCCGCATTGCTCCCGAGGACAGGGTTTTAGTTGCGCATAGTGGAATCAATCTGGATAGATTCTCCAACACTTCTGTCGATCCCTCGGCAATGAGAAGAAGCCTGGGGATCCCCGAGAGCAATCTGGTTGTAGGGACAGTTGGGCGGCTTACACCGATAAAGGGACACAGATACCTGATCGAGGCGGCGGGGAAAATTGTTAGTTCCAGGCCGGATACAACCTTTGTATTTTTGGGCGATGGTGAACTTTTAGACGAGCTCAAGAATATGGCCGCTAAGTTGGGCGTAGAAGAGAATATAAAGTTTTTGGGTTGGCGGCAAGATGTGGCTGAAGTAATGTCAGTATTTGATATATTCGTTCTGCCTTCGCTGAACGAAGGGATGGGAAGGGTGCTTGTTGAGGCGATGGCTCTTGGGAAGCCGATCGTGGCGAGTGATGTGGGCGGTATCCCCGATCTTGTTGTTCAGGGCAAAAACGGATATCTGGTCCCTGTTGGTGATGTAGAGACCCTGGCTGCAAGAATAAAAGAACTTCTTGATGATCCCGGGAAAAGGGAAGAAATGGGCAATACAGGGCAAAGATATGCCGCTAAGTATAGTTCAGAGAAGATGGTGGAAAAGATTGACCTATTATATCATAAGTTGTTGCATGAGAAGGATATAGCGATCTGATATGGAAAAACCTTTCAAAACAAAAAAATGCCTCCTTATTCTTTCGATCATTGCGTTGTTGCTTTTGCCTGTTGCCTCCCAGGGGGCTTCATATCAGCAGGTTGCCGGTCTGATTGACCTTCGCAGTACGTTCAGTGACGGGGCTTATGACATAGAAACCCTTGTAAAAATGGCACAGGACAGGGGCTTTGAAGTTGTTATTATCAATGACCA
>JAUVVS010000100.1 GCA_030604545.1 Deltaproteobacteria bacterium
GATCTTTTGCAAGTTTCTTTAAATCATCTTTATCCATATCTATAGATAGTCCGGGACGTTAGTTTAATGGGTTATTCTTCAAAAGGACCAACATATCCACAAACTCCGGTTCTGGGTGAATTAACAATACAAAATACTAAACACCAAATCCCGCAAGACGGAAATGAATTCGACTTTTTACGAATTCATCAAAATTGGTATGATAAGACAACCCGAAGCCGGAATCATTAATATCCCTTACAAAAATCAACCACATACTGAAGTGGCTCTTTTTCCACAAACCGGTGATAATTTTCGGTAAAAATTTTTATAATATCCTTGGGAAAGCTCGTTGCTGAATTATGAGGAGTAATTATTAGATTTGGCAAGGACCAAAGAGGGCTTTCTTCGGGAAGGGGTTCCTTCTCGAAGACATCTAAAATCGCACCGCCAATGAGTTTTTCCTCCAAAGCCCTTATCAGTGAGTTCTCATCGACAACACTTCCCCGGCCTACATTGATCAAGACCGCGGAGCTCTTCATGGTCAGAAAAGCGTCATAATCAAATAAGTGAAAAGTCTTGGAAGTATTAGGAAGTGTGATTACAATATAATCCGGATTGGCAAGAAATTCTTGGAAGTCTGTTTCACTAAAAACACGATCAACTTCGGCAACCTCTTTATAAGTGCGCTTATAACCCCAAACCTTCATTCCAAAATTCCCGGCCATTTTAGCGACATATCGACCAATTGAACCAAGGCCGCAAACACCTATAAATCTTTCGTCAAGACCCTCATACGGTATATTTTTCCAGACCCTGTTTTTCTGATTCTCATAAACCTCAAAAACATTCCTTTCCAGGGCCAAAATATAGGCAAAAACATATTCACTTATCTGAGACCCGAAAACCCCCTTGACACCTGTAAGGACGTAATCAGTCCGTTGAGATGAACTAACGAAAGCATCTGTCCCTGCCCATGTGGATTGAACCCACTGTAGCCTTTTTGCCGCTTCCAAAACAGGCGCGACGCGGGCCGGTTCACCCAAAATAATATTACAATCCTCAACGTATTTCTTTGCATCCTCAACATTATCGCAGGCAATGAAATCAAGATCGTAAAAATCAAGCTCCGTAATCATCTCAGCATATATCTTTGAATCTTCAGATAGTATTAGAAGCTTATTTCTATCCTTCATATTATCATGTTCATCCTGTAAATCCTGTCTTATTTAACTGCTGGAAATTAAAAGTCTGGCCCAACCCCTTTTTTTGTGATTTCTTGTAGACATGATGGGCACAACCAATGTCGTGACTTCCGATACCAATAAGGCATGCAATGATAATTTCATCTTTTGCTTCTCGCCCGGGTTTCTTTCCTGCAACAACCTCTCCCATTTCTCCATAGATATTTTCTTCGCCTATCTTTCCCTCCTGGACCAGACGAGAGAGTTCACCCCGATGTTTGCTTTGCGCCCAACTATCCACAATTATCTTGTTTGAGTTGAAAATGATTTGAGGATCGATCTCAGGATATGAACCTATTGATGCAATAAAGGCACCTTTTGACACCCAACCCTGTTTGACAAGAATCTCATCGGCAGCAGTGGCTGTAACTATGATATCTGCTTCAAAAACAGCTTCCTGGGGGTTCCTTGATTCTCTGACAATTACCCCAAGTTCTTCCTGCATATCTTTTACAAAATTCCGGGATGTTTCTTGGATAATGTCAACGACTCTGACTTCCTCCAAGTCAAAGAGGTGGTGTAACGCCCGCAACTGCATCCGGCCCTGCTTCCCTGCACCAATGATGGCAACGGTTTTCGGATCTTTTTTTGCAAGATATTTGGCGGCAACTCCGGTGGCCGCGCCTGTCCGGAGATCCGTAATATAGCCGCCTTCCATTACAGACTTCAGAAGCCCAGTCTCAGGGTCAATGAGGAGTATCTCTGCCATTATATAGGGCAGTCCCTTATCCCTGTTTTTTCCCCAGCCACCCGCCCATTTCAGACCGGCTGCATTTTGAGAAACCAGGTAGGCCGGCATGGCGTTTATCCACCCGTCAACATGATCCATTTCAAGGTGGAGTTTGGGCGGCATCACCGCGTTCCCCTCTCCATGCGCTCTGAATACCCCTTCCACAATCTCAAGACAAGCGGGCATGTCTATACATTCTTTTATATCTTCCCTGGATAACAGAAGTGTATTTGGAGTCATGATAGCATTTTCCCTTCCATAGAAAACAATCGACGCTGGAACTCACAATGGTTAATTTTCTAGGCTAAAGTCTCAGCCTATGATGTCAGTGCCACGATTTCTTCGGGTGTTTTATCAGCTATCCCAAGCTTTTCAAGGGTATACCCTTTTGAAATATAATCAACACCATGCAGCTCCGAAGCCAACTTGATACATAATTCGGTAACCGGCGCTTCCACCGATACCCGTTTGGCCAGTTGTATGGCTGGGGCATAAAGACATGGAACATCTTCGGTTATGTAACGACTCTTTACGCTATGCCCAACAATATCTTTATAGGGGCTTTCAGGACTGTTCACGTATTCATAGTATGTTTTGGTATCATTATTTCCGTAATACATTTTCAATTGATCCAATGTTGACATTAAATTTAAGGAGAATCCTTTGCCGATTGCCATACGTTCGTCGTCAATTTGCTTCATTTTTACCGAAATCAACGGCGTAACACCGTCCATATAGTGCCTGAAGGTTTTTGGATTCTTTTCGATGCTGCCATAATTTAAAAGAACAGGAAGAGGATGGAGGGTCTGATTAACATTATCAAGATCCATTTCCAGAAGGTTTTCACCGGAAATGAAACTGATGTAATCTTCAAAGATATCATTCATAATGTTAACTATTTCCCGGTTATTCTGCTTAGGAGAGGTTGCAATTTTCATCTGGAACTTTTTTTTGTAGATCATTACGGTGTTGTACGAGCTAATCCGGCAAGCGTAAGGGAGTGAAGCTGTTTCAGAAATTGTAACCTTTCTTTTCACTCCATTATCAAACATCATCTTTTTTAAAAGCAGTCCGCCGTAGTTTCCAGGCACAATGATAACATGCCGGCTGTCTTTAAGTTCCGGAATCAATTTTTCAAATATGGGTTTATGCGCAAAAGAAGGGACAACGATTAGTATAACATCAGCATCTTGTATGGCTTCTTTAATATCCATTGTTGCCCCTCTCAGTTTACCGCCGGCGATAATATCTCCTTTTAAAAACATCTCCTTTTCAGCCTTTATTTTCAGATAATCCTCCGTTTCCTCCAAAGGCTCATACATAACCACAGGATATCCTTTTCAGCGATTTGCCCGCAGAAAGCTCTTCCGCCGTTTCCACTACCAAGTACGGCAAATTTCAATTGGCCTGCCATGTTAACTACCCTCCTTAAAATGCCGGTTTTAGTTTCCAGATGCTATTATTCAGCCATCAATGAAACTTTTATCATTTCACGGATATCTTCTTCAAAATCCTCTTTGGGTCCGCCCTGCTTTACCTCCCCCATGTCAAGCATGTACATGTAATCAGAAACTTCAAGCGCTTTCATTATATTCTGGTCAACGATAAGAATAGTTGTGCCCTGCTGGGCGATTTTAATTAGAAGGTCATAGATCTCGGTTACAATATTGGGCTGCAGACCCACTGAAGGTTCATCTATCATCAACAATGTGGGTTCAGACATGATTTCCTTTCCGACCGACAGCATCCGCAAAAGACCTCCGCTCAGGTAGCCGGCTTTTTCCGCTTTCCTCTCCGACAGCACAGGGAAAAAATTATAGATTTCTTCCATTCTCCGGTTTACTCGCTTTTTATCCTGCCTAAAGGTCCAGGCACCTAATAGAAGGTTGTCATTTATGGAGAGATCATGGAATGTACTGTGCTCCTGGAGCATGTAACTTATTCCCATCTCCTTCATTTGATAGGGCAGATTGTTTTGGATCTCTCTGCCCTGGAATTTTATTTTCCCTTGCCGTGGATGAAGAAAGCCAAAAATAGTCTTTAATACAGTCGATTTGCCTGCGCCATTTGCACCGATGATTCCGGTAATAGCGCCTTCTTTCACCTCAAGTGAGACATCCCTTAAAATATCAATTTCTTCCACATAGCCAGCTGTAACGTTTTCAATAGAGAGCATTGACATCTTTTTACCCTCCCAGATATGCGTCGATGACTTCAGGAACGTTTGCAACCTCCTCCATCGTACCCTCAGCGATCCGTTCACCTTTACATAGAACGGTAATCTTGTTGCACAAGGTTCTAACCGTTGACATTTCATGACTTACGACTAAAAAAGTTACACCCTTTTCCTGGTTCATCATTTTGATGGATTCAATAATGATACCCTTGATCGACTGGTGCACCCCTGCAAAGGGCTCATCCATCACGTAAAGCTTGAGGTCTTTGTGCATAAAGCCTCGAACAATTTGAAGCAGCATGTTCTGACCACCTGAAAGGCTCTTGGCCTGTTTATCTTTCAAGCGGGTTAAAAGTGCAAAATCGAGAAGTTCTTCGGCACGAGTTTTAGCCTCACTCCCCGATTGCCCCTGGGTAAAGGCCGGTATCAACATGTTTTCAAGGACGGTCATGTCGCGAAAAACCCGGGCAACCTGGAATGTTCGCATGATACCCATAGATGCAATCACATTGGCCTTCACTCCATCAATACGTTTTCCGTAATAGTATATGCTCCCCTCGGTGACATCATAAATCCCGGTAATCAGGTTAATGAGAGTCGTTTTCCCGGATCCGTTAGGGCCGATAAGACCACGAATTTCTCCCTTTTCTATCTGGATGGAGACATTGTCGTTAGCCCTTAATCCTCCGAACATTTTGACGACATTCTTCACTTCCAGCAATTGATTACCTTGATCATCCATACATATCCTGCCTTTTATTCATTGAATATTTAATGAAAACTTGATAAGATACCAATATTATAGTATATCTTCAATCTTCAATAGCCCTGCTAAGGCTCCTGATAGGCTGAAGCAGGCCCTTCCCCATCCCTTCGAATCCACTTTTTCACTCGTCGGAAAAGCTCCATCAATCCGCCGTTGAAAAACCGCATAATGAGAATAACAATGGCAGTTAATATCACAATCCGGATCTCATAATATTCTCTTAAAATCTCCATGGTATAACGGACCGATATCGCGCCAACGACAGGCCCGGCCTGGGTTCGCATTCCGCCGATGACCACAAAAATGATGATCATCGCCATTTCATTAAAATCTCCCATTACGGGGCTTATCAACCCGATGGAATGACCATAGAACGCGCCGGCCATTCCGGCAATACCACTTGCCGCTATAAATGCAAAAATTTTATACCGCACTATATCAACGCCCATGGACCGGGCAGCTATGGAATCATCCCGTATGGATCTCAGGTAGTACCCAATCCTGGAACGCATGATTATAGCGATCAAAACGATTGCGAATACCGTAATGCCCAAAAACAAATAATAATAAGGAGTGGGCTTCATGGTTCCAAAAATCAGAGGTGAGTCTATGCCCCTGTCGCCACCTGTAAATGCATAATGCAGCCTGAAATAATTACGCACAACTTCTGCAAACGCCCACGTGATTAATGCAAGGTAAATACCGTGAACACGGAGACATAAGATACCCAGCGCACAGCTGATAAATATAGTTAAGAGTATGCCGGCCGGAATGCTCACCCAAAAGGGAGCCCCGGCTTTTGACATCAGAAGCGTGGATGTATATGCCCCAATCATGGCAAAGGTATGATGACCCAGCGAGAATTGCCCGGTATAACCACCCAATAAATTCCAGCTGGCAGCCATGATAGTATAAAAGAAAGCAACCGTTAACACGTAACACCAATAATCGGATATGACAAAGGGCAGAAAAACGGCAACTATCAGAAGCACCAACATTCCAATATTTTTCAAAGTAAATATCTTCATAATTAACCTTACGACCTATTTTAATCAGACCTCACGTTCCGCTTTCCCAAACAATCCATATGGCTTTATGGAAAGAATGATTACCAGAAGAATAAACCCATAGATGTCTACAAAAGAAGGATTTATAAATGCCGACCCCAAGCTTTCTGCTATACCTAAAGTCAGACCGGCAACAAGGATACCCGGAATTGAACCAAGGCCGGCGATTACAATAATCTCAAATCCCCTGACGGTAGGAACAAGACCGCACATTGGATGTACAAGGAAAATAGGTGCCAACAAAGCACCTCCGGCGCCGGCCAGGGCCGTCCCAATACCAAAAGCGAGCATATCATATTTCAGGACGTTGACGCCGGCGGTCTGAACCCCGGATCGGTTTTGGGCAACCCCCTGAAAGGCCTTTCCAGTCCATGATTTTTTAATAAAGTAATAAAATAAGGCCAGCAAGAACAGTGCGCCGATCAGCGCCACCAATCTGTTTCCGCTGATCGGGAGCGTCAAGATTTGAGTAGGGCCGGCGTAGTCAGGAGGCGTATAAATGTAGGGGCCGCCTATGAGAACAGCCAGATTTCGCAAAAAAATGGCCATAGCGATGGTGACGATGGTTGCATATTCCATCTTTGCCTCTATGATCCCGACAAACATCGGCTTAATCAGAAGTCGTTGAACCAGCGCCCCCAGAAAAAATACAATCAATGCCGATATGACTACGCCAACATACCAATAAGTGGCTCCGAGAAAAGAGGTCAGCAATATATACTGGACGAATGCCCCAATCATAAAGAATTCGCCCATGGACCAGTTTATCACTTTCATGATGCCGTAAATAAAGTTAATCCCCATAGACATCAGGCAATACAGTATCCCCATTATTATACCGGTAATTAAAAATTGGCTGAATAGATGTAGGTCGATTGTCCTCCCCTCCTTTATTTAAATTTTGAAGCCCCTCAAGACATAGAGATGCGGAATTTCATAAGGGCCTCATCAGTTAAAACAATACCACCATACTGGGTTAATCTGTCAAGCAGTATTAGGATCAATTTCAGAATCAATCTGTTAGAAAAACTTGAAATCTAACCTTTCTCAATCAAATTGCATAACAACCCTAATCGGGTTGCCAACATTGTTTTTAACAATTTCTATACCCTTATTAACATTTTCAAGAGTTAATGTTGTTGAAACCGAACGAGAAAGATCTATCTTCCTGGTTCTTAC
>JAUVVS010000025.1 GCA_030604545.1 Deltaproteobacteria bacterium
CGTGTAAAACTCGCGCATAAGTGAGTGTAAAGAAAGAAGTTTGAGGTCAGACAATTACACGGCTGAAAATTTAATCACCTTTCAAGCTTATTTGTATAAACTGGTTTCAAAGGGCTAAAGTGTTACGCTTCAATCAATTTATTAGCAATAAAGCATGCTGCTTTGTGGCCGCCGTTAAGGCTTATAAGTTGCGGCTTTTCCTTTGCGCATCTTTCAAATTCATGGGGACACCGGTCCCGAAAATGACATCCCGATGGGTAATGCAAAGGCGACGGTACCTGACCGGAAATTGCTTTCAACCTCTTTTTATTTCCTGAAAGTTTAGGAATCGATTTTAAGAGTTCCCGGGTATAAGGGTGTGCTGGTTCTGAAAAAATGTCGGTTTTTGTACCTTCCTCTGCTATCCTTGATGCATACATAACAAGAACCCGGTCACACATTTCCCAGATAACCCCTAAATCATGAGTAATCAGCAGCATGGATGTTTGTTCTTGCCTCATTTCCCGGATCAGCTCAAAGACCTGGGCCTGTATAGTAACATCAAGAGCCGTCGTCGGCTCATCGGCAATGATAAGCTCCGGTTCCAGCATCAACGCCATTGCAATCATGATCCTCTGCTGCATGCCCCCGGAAAGCTGATGAGGATATGCGAACATCCCTTCACCGGCATCTGGAATTCTTACTTTTTCCAACCAGCTTTCTGCGATATTCCAGGCTTCTTTATTGGTCAATTTTTGATGAAGGCGAAGAGCTTCAACCATCTGTTGACCTATTCTTTGTAGTGGCGACAAAGCGGTTGAAGGTTCCTGGAAGATCATGCTGATTGCCTTGCCTCTGATTTTTCGAATTTCAGTTGCATCTAATTTCAAAAGGTCCATACCATTAAAGGCAATTTTACCCTTTTCAATGATGCCCGGCGGCGAGGGAATAAGGCGAGGTATGCTTAGCGCCGTCACTGTTTTGCCGCAGCCGGATTCGCCTACCAGCCCGACGATTTCACCTCTGTTGATATGAAATGAAACATCGTCAACAGCATTAAAAACACCTTCGTCTGTTCTAAAGGCAACCGTAAGGTTGTTTATTTTAAGTAATTGTGTGTTAATCATTCCAAGCGGGTGTATCTTTTGGGATCATAGGCGTTTCTAATACCTTCACCAACAAAGACACTGAGAAGCATAACAATAAACAACGCCAGTGACGGATAAAGGATGAGCCACCAAGCCCACCGATATTGCTGGGCCTGAAAGAGAAGCTCTCCCCAGCTGGGTGTGGGTGGTGGAAGTCCGAATCCGAGATAGTCAAGGGCGGCTAACGCTCCGATTGCGCCGACCAGTGAAAAAGGAAAAAAGGTGATGACAGGCACCATGCCGTTTGGCAAAATATGTTTAAATATGATTTTATATGAAGATATACCCATGCATTTTGCAGCCTCCACAAACGGCTGTTTCCGCAAGCGGAGAAACTCTGCACGGATATAGTAAGAAATACCGATCCAATTGAAAAGCCCGTAACAGAACAGAAGCAAGGAAAAGCTTCGTCCGTAGGTCGATCCCATGAGAATCATAATATACAAAAATGGAAGTGCACTCCAGATTTCAATGAGGCGTTGAGCAGTTATATCCAAGATCCCGCCAAAATATCCTTGTAGGGATACTGTGATAATACCCAGGATCATAGAACCGGCGACAAGCATCAGCCCAAAAGTCATTGATGTTCTAAGACCGTATAATACTCTTGCAAGGACATCTCTCCCTGCGCTGTCGATGCCCATCAGGTGCCCTTTAACAGGCGCAAAGGGAAAGCGAACATCTTCCTTTATAAAAGCAATCGTATAGTTTCTGCTGCCGATGGTAAGCCGAAGGGTATCGACAGGGCCGAAAAAACGGCTTTGCACAAGGTCTAAAAGTTCTTTTCTGTCATGATCTGAAATATCGTTCCATAGGTTTGAATTGTGCCCAATATTCTCTTTAATGATTTCGAGTTGCCTGTTAAAAACGAATTCTTGCGCTTGCTGACTTGCAGCTTTATCTTCCGGCTCAACCTCGCTTAATGTAATTCTGACTGTTTTTGGAGGCCTTTTTCTAGGAGAAAAGGTGGATAGAATAATGATTGTTTCTTTACCGTCATAACGTTTGGTTTTATATGAAAATGAAGGAGCTTTTTGGTTGGCAAATCGTATTTCAACAGCCTGCCTAAAAACTTGAGGGATAGAGAAGTATTCAGTAAGATCAAGACCTTTTACTTCTCTTTCTTTTTTATCTATAAAAGATCCAAAACGTGCAGATCTTACAATGGAATAATCCTTTCTTATATTTACAGTACCTATCATCGGCATGGGAGTGATCTTAAGGGTTATAAGATCTGAAACTGCGATCGATTTTGGATCAATGCTTTCATAAGGACCGAATGGAATTGGTGTAAAAATCATATAATTGTCGGGGTTGTTCCTAAAAGCAGGGCTGTTATTGATCTTGTGATAATCGGGTCTTGTTTGTTTACCGCTTCCGGTAAACTCATTTTCGGGGTAAAACTTAAGGACAGGAAAATATGATTTTTCTTGGAATCTGACATACAGAGGAACACTGTTGCAAATAAGTTCTGAGCAGAAACTTACAAGAAAAAGAATGGTAATGATCCATAACGAGAAATAGGCACGTTTCATTTCCTTAAAGCGCATAAGCCGTTTTCTTGTTATCGGATTTTTAAAGGCTTTAACAATCATTCCCTTTTATACGTTTTCCTGAAAAGTTATTCGGGGATCAATAAGGACATACAAAAAGTCCGACAGGATGTTTCCAACAAGACCCAATATGGCGGTGAGAGAAAGAATACCCATGAATACGGGATAATCGCGGCCTACAATTGCTTCAAGGCTCAGACGGCCCATACCCGGTATTTCAAAAACCTGTTCTATAATCACAGATCCCGCAAACATGACGGTTAAAATGGAACCGAAACCGGTTGCTATAGGGACTAAGGAGTTGCGGAGGGCATGTCCCCAGACGGCTCGGGTAAAACTGCCACCTTTTGCCAGGACGGTTCGTATATAGTCTTTACCGATTTGCTCAAGAAGAGAATTTTTCATCAGGAGGGTTAATACGGCAAAATTTCCGATCATATAACAGAGAACAGGAAGAAACATATGCATAAAGATGTCCTTCGTCTTTTCCAAAAACGTCAGGTCAATAAAATTGTCTGAATGAAATCCGGATATAGGAAAAAAGTCCCATAGGCCTTCCACTGTGCCGCAGAAAAGCATTTTCAGGACCATTCCAAATGCAAAGGCTGGAATGGCATAACCCACAAAGACAGTTATACTCGATATCAGATCAAACATTTTATCGTGACGTAGAGCTTTGATTATGCCAAGTGGGATACACACCAGATATGAAAGAATAAAGCCTGTTATTCCAAAAACAAGCGAAACCTTAAACCGTTGGCTGATAAGCTGCCAGGCTGTTTTGTTGGGAAACTTATAGGATTCCATCTTCATGCCGATTCTGTCCGTCACGAGCCATTTCCAGTATCGCTTGTAAAAGGGCTTATCAAAACCAAAGTGTGCTTCTATGGCTTTACGCTGCTCTTCGGAAAGAGATCCTGAGACGCCGGCACCTCCGCCTGATTCGCCGGCACCGATACCTTTCATCTGCATGATAATCTGTTCTACAGGGCCGCCAGGTACAAACTGGATAAGCCCGAAACATAGTACGGTAATGCCCAAAAAAGTCGGGATCACGAGCAAAAATCGTCTTATAAAATAGTCGAGTCTTTCCATATTGGGGTCACATCTTGATTAATGCATTAAGACTATCTAACTTATCCTTAAATATCTTATCTTCACGGAGCCTGTTTCTAACGATACTGACCCGCCTGCTTACGGAAGAGCATGATAAACCAAACAACTTTGCCACCTTTTGGTTTGTGAAACGCCCCATATTCCAGAGAACATAAATCATTAAATCTCTATCGGCTTTATCTGTCTCAGATATTCTTAAAGACTCCCGAAACGCCTCAAGATTACATCCCAGAAGCTTTGATATCCTGTTTATCAGTTTTTCTGGATCATGATCTCTTAACAACTTGATTTGTTGCGGCATTTCAGGATGTGGAGTTTCTTTTAAAAATCGGGATTTGAGTTTATCAGCAAATTCTGTCGTTCCAACAAAAAGACCATAGTGAATATCTTCAAATATTGATTTTTCCTCACCCGAATACTGCTGTATTTTTTTTCGATATACTTGATGTGGGTTCTTGGCATTAAATTGAGAAAGGATGGTTATGGTTTGAAGCCATTCAGGAGACTTTCGGCTATAGGCATAAATAGGATAACTACTCCATTTATAATCCATCAGTCGTTTGACGATACCAGCACGCATGGGATTTCCATGAATATAGCAGGATACCTGAATCAGGTAAGCGTCATTTTGTATAATAAGGCTTTTGAAACGGCCCTGAAATAAATGACCGGAACGAACATGACGGTTATTAAACCGCCTTGTGTAGGTAACGCCCATCCATTGCATGGCTTTTGAAAGGTTTGCATTATTAGTCCGAAGGAGAATATGATAGTGGTTGTTCATTAGCACATAGGCAAAAATATCCACGTCAAATCGATCTGACATTTCACCTATCAGATTGATGAAACCGTTGCGGTCTTTATCATCTATAAAAATATCCCCCAGTTCGTTTCCCCTTGAAAGAACGTGATAGAGCGCCCCTTGAAATTCAATTCGCCATGGTCTTGACATAGTTAGATTAATATCACCGATGAATATTCATGTCAACTTAGTTAATGCATTAATCAAGATGTGACCCCGAAATCATTGTTGCGGTTCCTGGTTGCTTGTTACTCGCCCTCAAATGAATGAGTTCAAACAGTGATCAGTGATTAGTACAAATAATCATGATATTTCAAGATGTTGTTAACCAGATTGACTTTAGCCCGGTTTTTTGGGGTTGGAAACGTCCTTAACTCATCGGACATGCTCTGAAGCGGCAGCAGGTGGTTATCAAGACAGGAGAATCAAGGGGCGTTCCCGATATTCTTCCTGCTTAAAAAAGGTTAAATTGTCTATAATTGAATATGAAAAAAAAATCAATGAACTATTGATTAATTCCGCCATATAACACCACAATGTGGTATAATATAATGATATTACAATATTTTTTTCTTGACATGATTTTCGAAAGTCTGCTATTATAGTAGTAATTGTCAAAAATATGTTCCGTTTCGATTTTTACAAACAGAGGCTTCAAAAGCCTCCGAACAAAGACCATCAACATTAATTCCCGGGATCTTTTGCTCAGCACGGGTCCCGTGCAAAGGATGATTTTGGAATGATCGTATAGAGGAGAAATGGACAAGGTTTTAATTGCAGATGACGATCTAGAGATTCAAAGGATTCTCCAGAGTGGCTTGGAAAGATACAAAGACAAATTCGAGGTCATACTTGCTAACAATGGTGAGGAGGCCATTAGTGTCTTGGAGCAAGGGGACATTTCCGTGTTGGTAACAGATATTCGAATGCCCAAAATCGATGGCCTGGCTCTTTTGGCGTACATAAGCGAAAACTACCCTGAAATCCCGTGCATCGTAATGACGGGCTACCCAACAGCGGATATGCAGGAAAGAGTCTCAAAAGATACCCTCCATTTCCTCCAAAAACCATTCAAGATAGGTACACTCGCCCAGGCCATAACCGAGGCCTTGGACCGAGATATTCCGGCTGGGTCTTTGGATGGGATATCAGTTGCCAATATTCTGCAACTGATTGAAATAGAGGAGAAAACGTGCCTTATTGAAATTGTTTCGACCGTCGGCGGAAAAGGGCTTTTTTATTTCAAAGACGGCGAATTGTATGATGCCATTTCTGGTAACCTTAAAGGAGAAGAGGCAGCTCTTGAGATAATTGTAATGGAAAAACCAAAAATCCGCTTCAGGAATATTCCCAATAAAAAGATTGCCAGGCGGATAAAAACAGGGCTTACGGGCCTGATCATGGAGGCGGCGAGACTCAAGGATGAATCGAGTGTAGAAGAGGAAGGGGATCTGCATGAAATGGATGAGATGGAGGTAATCGAGAATAGTCTCATGCCTGAGGAGGAAACAGGCCTTGATGGAGCTGAGGCAACAATAACTGAAATAACTGAAGATGTAACAAGAGATACTGAACAGATAATGGAAGATTATCTATTAACCAAAAGAAAGGAGGACGGTGTTATGGCAGACATCAATGAAAAACTGGTACAATTCAAAGAGGTAAACGGATTTATGGGTGTTGGCACATTTACCCCTGGAGGGGAGCTCCTGGGAATGGTCACCGAAGGCGACATCAATATGGAGCAGGTAGGTATTTTAGCCAATAATGCTTTGCTTAACTCACAGAAGACCTCGTTGGAGATGGGAACCGGAAGGGGTCAATTACTTCATATTGAGGCGGAAAAGGCCCACATCCTGGTGCGTTGCCTCAATGAAGGGAACGATCCCCTTAAGTCCGAACCCGGGAAGGCCCATTTTCACACTGTACTTGTCCTGTCAACTGAAGGCCAGGTAGGCATGGGCAAAATGAGGCTTAATCAGATCGTAGATTCCATGGCGGAAGACCTTCGTTGATCTGCATAGGAGGCTGTCCGAGAATAGCCTCATTACACCGGAAAAAAAATTGGAAGTATTCTAAGATATACTCGTGTCTAAATCATAAGTCAACGAAAACACAATCACAATGAGATACGAATTATTTATGATAAAAACAAGATATAGTGTTTTTTATATTGACAACATCTATACTTTGTGGTAATCTTCTTTTTCGATCGATACCGTGATGGTCCCCGCTTCCCACAGAGGCCAAGGTATGGGGACATTTTTGGTCAATCAGGTTCGCACCTTGGCCGATAGTATGGGCAACCCCGTTTTATTCTCTGCCCGTCCAATCGGAGCTTTTAGTGAAGAGAAACTCCAACGGCTTGGTTTTGAAGTCTATGACGCGGGGTTTTCAAGGGCTTATATGCTTCGAAAGCCGGGCGGAATATGAGTAAGAGCAGGGGAAAGTGTCAGGCAATCGTAGTGAGTAAATGAGTGAAAGTAGGTACCTATGGATAAGGTGCTCATTGTTGATGACGATCTGGAATTCTTGAACATCCTCAAGAAAGATCTGGAAAAGTACGATGCTCAATTCGAAGTGTTGACTGCCCCGGATGGGGCTGAAGCCATTGAAGTGCTACGAAAAGAGCCTGTCTCTGTGTTGGTCACGGATCTTGTTATGCCAAACGTGGACGGCCTGGAACTTTTGGGCCACATGATCAAAAATCATCCCACAACCCTATGTATCGTGATGACGGAGTCTGGAAGCCCTCAAATCAAGAAAGAAGTAAACCAAAGAGACATCCTTCGTTACATCGAAAAACCGTTCGATTTCAAAGAATTGGGCCTCGAAATCATAGAAGGACTGGATCGTCGTGATGAAGATGGTTTTCTGAGACGAGGAGTATCTCTGGGCAGTTTTTTGCAGCTCATTGAAATAAAAGAGAAAACGTGCCTGTTGGAAGTTCATTGTGGTAAGAAGGGAAAAGGGCTTTTTTATTTCAATAAAGGTGTCTTGTATGATGCCATTTGTAACGACCTGAAAGGGGAAGCGGCTGTTATCAAAATGATTCGCTGGGATAATGTGGGAATAGACTTTAAAAGCGCTCCCAGTAAAAAGATTGCAAAACGGATAAAAACGGCGCTTGCGAGCCTGATCATGGAGGCGGCGAGACTCAAGGATGAATCGAGTGTAGAAGGGGAAAAGGATCCGCATGAAATGGTTGTTGAGATAGAGGAAATCGTAAATAGTCTCCTGCCTGAGGAGGAAACAACAGGTCCTGAAAAAGCAGAAGAGGGACCTGACTTAAAACCAAAAAAGGAGGAATTATTCATGGCTTTAGAAGGAATTATAAAGGAAATGGCGGGAATCAGTGGGTGTTTGGCAGCAGGGATCATGAATTTTACAGGGGAGGTACTGGCGAGTGAGTCAAATGACCAAAACATTGATCTCAATTTAATGGGCGCCACGTTTAATGATATCTTCCGGGAAGCCCACGGTGCCTGCAAAAAAATCGGCCTTGAAGCATGTAGAGAGGCCATCATCCAAACACCAAACGGAACTATAGTGATGCGCTGCTCCGGAGCGGATGAAGAGCCTCACCTTCACGCTATCGCGATACTTTCAACCGATGGCAATTATTCGCTAATGAAGATGTTTATGGCAAAGGTGTTACCTAAAGCTAAGAGTGAACTGGAATAGGGCCAGAGAAAGAGGGCAGCTCTTGCCCCTTTCTGCCATAACCAGGAAGATGGGGTCGACAAGTCGATATCGTTGGCGGAATTGAGTGCTTCCGTGACAGGGATCATGCTTTACTGAAATTTTCGAAGAGTAAGTAAGTTTCTTCTTTACGCTGTTTTCGTCTCTGTGGATAGGCGGAATCAAGGAATCGGCACCATGCTGGTCAATCATGTCCTGCTTTTAGCCGATGAATAGTAACGAAGTGAACCTCTCCACACGGCCAATTGGTTCCTAAGGCGAGGATAAACTTCAGCGATTAACTGCTTACTATAAGCGCTTGGACTTCGAAGTGATCGAATGTGGCGTCACCGTCGCTCATATGAAATCGAAAAACAGCGAATAGAAGGAAGATAGGGCTGGGCACTAACTATTTTCAGTAAAAATGATAGAAATATCTGTTTTGAGAAATACTAAAAAGATAAAAACCAGTTGAGAGGGAGAGGAGGTAATTTAGGAAATGTCAAAACTAAATTGCTGGGAAGTTAAAAAATGTGGTAGGGAAGAAAATGGACCAAAAATAGCAGAATTGGGCGTTTGCCTAGCTGCCACAGAAGCCGCCGTGGATGGCATTAATGCCGGGAAAAATGGTGGACGTGCCTGTTGGGCTTTAGCCGGAACCTTGTGTGGGGGGGAAGTACAAGCTACATTCGCCGCCAAGGTGGGTAACTGTTTGGATTGTGAGGTTTATAAGTTAGTTGAAGGCGAAGAAGGGATCGATTTCATCGGAGCATTATAATAAACTTCGTCGAGTCTATCAGTTGCTGATTTTGCGAAAAATGTTCATGCATTCATAGACGAGTTTTTAGAGGGTCTTGACGGTGACGGAAAATTTTTCTTGTTCTCTCATTGGAGGAAGGTCTCCATGTGCTTATATCCATTTTTTGTTGTAACGATTTATGAATCACACACTTTAACTGTCAAGGTATGGAAGGCATGAAGCGCAAGGATGATTCCGGGAAGTCAGGGGAAGGTGTCTATCAATTGTGGTAAGTAAATGAGTGAAAGTAGGTGTCTAGGGGAGCGCTGTTATCAAAATGATTGGCTGTGATAACGCGGAAATAGATTTCAAAAGCGCTCCCGAAAAAAAGATCAAATGGAGTGCCCCTGCGGAACGCCGGTACATTCCATAAGCCACCGCACCCCTGTCGTTCTCACACTTCTATCTGAACTTTTACGCAAGGAGGAAAAACCGATGGAAACGGATGCGGTCAAAACAGGGACAGCCCCGGGAGAGGGAAAATATGTATGTTTGAAGTGCGGGGAGTATGTGCATGTGAAAGAGGCAGAGGAGTTGCCGAAATGCCCCACCTGCGGCGAAGACTCTTATACTAAGGTATAATTATTAGACCGTTTGGTATTTCTATAACATATTGTTATCATGACTTTTTATCGACATTCGGGCTGTACTAGCCTCATGGAATAATGGAAGAGTGGATGTTAGAAAGTCTTCCAGTATTCCAATTGAGACGAAAGGCCCTAAGTTCAGAATCAAAAGGAGATACACTATGGAAAATACAAAACTAAATTGTTGGGACTACCTAAAATGCGGAAGAGAACCAAAAGGAGCGAAAGTAAAAGAAATGGGCATTTGTCCAGCTTCAGTGAAAACTATTACCAATGAGATGAACGGTGGAAAAAATGGTGGACGTGCCTGTTGGGCTGTTGCAGGAACCTTTTGTGGCGGGACCGCGCAAGGATCATTTGCGGAAAAACTGGACGGTTGCATGAACTGTAACTTTCATGAAATAGTAATCAGCCAGGAAGGATCAAATTATCAGGGTACAATAGAGATATTGGATAAATTGAAGTCCTTATAGAAATAACATCACTGAGACCTCTGAAAAGATCAAACACGGTTTCATCATCACCCATTAAATCAGGGTCGTCAAAGACATCCTCAATTATGGCAACTTTTCCCTCAAAATTCGCTGTTTCAAATTAAAAAAATCATCAAGCACTGAATCTTCGTAAAAGTCTTCATCTTCTCCAGGCTCACCAGTATCTTCATAATTTTTTATCTTTTCTTTTATACCACTCAAATTATTTTTAACATCTGAAGAAGCATCTATCGAAGCTGCAGCTGATTTCCTTGCTTCCTCTTCATGTTTCCTTAAACAGCATTTTTTATACTTTTTTCCAGAGCCGCATGGACAGGGTTCGTTACGTCCGATTTTCATTTTTATCCTTTTTTTTAATGATGAGCCAAAATTCAACCAGTCTCGTCGAGTTTTCTTAAAAGATCTCTATGCTCTCGCGCCAAATATTTTAAATTACCAAAAGTTGAGATGTTTTGGGGCTGGCATCGATCATTTTTCCACCGTCCGCCGCTCGATCGCTGCCACCGCATTTTTCGCGGCTTGCTTGACGTTATTGGCGCAAAAGAACTTGCGCGCCAAACGTTTGAGCTGTAAAGGGGTCAAGTCTGCTTTTGACTCTTGACCGAGCTTTAAAAGAGTCAAGAGCAGACTTGACCCCACAACTTCAATAAGTTGGCTCTTTCGCTGAAAAGATCATATATTCTCTCCCTTTTCTTCCTTCAAATCGTCATACCGCTTCTTGTAAGCCTTTCTCTTTTCTATGGTTGTCAATACCTCTACACTAACACCTTCAACTGTTGAGAGCTGTGTTTTTTTGCTTTGTTAATGCAATCTCTGTACGAACGCCCCCTTTTACGTCCCTTTTTACTACAGCTCCATCGCCTGGGATGGGTCCATGAGAAAATTGCTGAGGTAGTCTGGTTAATCCGAAATAGGGTATCAGAAATAGTCGGAAATACCAATTTTGGTATTATCGATACTTTGTTCTTTCAGGGCCACGACATGGATTAAATTGCCAAACATTATAGCATGGATCTTGCGCTGGCCTGGTCCTTAAGATTGTATATCGGTGTCAAAACTTGACGGGCTGTTGCCTAAATCGATTTTTTTTAAGAGCTAAAATTACGATGAATACTTCTTATTTTCTGAAGTGAG
>JAUVVS010000211.1 GCA_030604545.1 Deltaproteobacteria bacterium
GCTCAATTTTGTTCAAGTTCAAGGCAGGCGAAAATTTTAACCACAGGAATACATTGAGTATTTTGAGGATTAAAATTTGAGCCTAACGCAGAAATTGGGCAAAAGGGGGCGTTTTGCAAAGGTCTCATAGTGACTTTGTGGCCCAAAGTTTAGGAATCTATGTTTGGAAATTTCATATATTTCATTATTGTACTTCTTATTTATATAACTTACCAACCTTCCGGTGAAACCAATTTTGCTCCTTTGGAAACCCTTTTTCTTTTTCTTATTCTTATCATTATTTTTGGATATTTCACCTGGCTTCAGTTCCACCGACTTGAAAGGCGAATTTCAAAAGCAAGCTTTTCCAGTCTTGATCATATTTTTAACGCTATTATATTCAGACTATCCATAATGGCGATTATTCTTTTTGCCATAGATATTTACGTCCTTAACCTTACGTCCTTTTTAACCAATATATCCTTATTTTCAATAATTCCAACTCTTCAGGCACTCCTTTTCCTTGGGCTTTTTGTGCTCTACCTTGCAATTATATGGGCCTTTGCCTATGGATCCTACCGGATTTTATACAAAATAGACATATCCAGGAAGTCGTACATTTTCTCCAATATTTCATTTTCAATACCAGTTCTCTTGCCATGGTTTTTCCTGTCCGGAATTGCGGATATAATCAATGCACTTCCACTTGAATTACCAAAACGTTTACTTTCAACCACTGAAGGCGAAGTGATATATTTCCTTGTTTTCCTTGTTGCTGTTGCAATGTTAGGTCCTGTTTTAATCCAGAAATTTTGGAGATGTAAACCCCTCGAAGCCGGCTTTAGACGAAGCAGAATCGAAAGATTATGTAAAAAAGCAGGTATAGGTTATGCAAACATACTGTACTGGCCCATATTCGGCGGAAGAATGATAACAGCAGGTGTAATGGGGCTGGTAAAAAAATTCCGATACATCCTTGTCACCGATGCCCTGCTCCGCTTCCTTGAACCGGAAGAGATTGATGCTGTAATTGCACATGAAATCGGACATGTTAAAAGAAAACATCTATTATTTTATTTAGTATTTTTTATAGGTTATCTACTACTTTCATATGCCACTTTTGACCTGATCATATATTCTATTATTTATGCTGAACCGATATATAGATTTATAGGGAGTGCCGGCTTTAATCAAGCCGCTGTTACTTCGGCAATGTTTAGTCTTGCTATAATTTTAATTTTTCTTGTCTATTTCCGTTATATCTTCGGTTATTTTATGCGTAATTTTGAACGTCAGGCAGATATTTATGTTTATGCGCTGTTTGATAGTGCAAAGCCTCTTATTTCAACGCTGGAAAAGATAGCGGTAACAAGCGGACAACCCCCTGACAAACCTAACTGGCACCACTTCAGCATAACAGAACGGAAAGATTATTTGGAAAAATGTGAAAAAGACAAAACCTGGATAAACCGCCATGAACGAAAAATGCGGAAAAGTATCGCAATATATCTGGTGGGAATTATTTTAATAGGAAGTGTCGCATATAACCTGAATTTTGGTGAAACAGGCAAGAAGTTAAACAAGCATCTTTTTGAAAAGATTTTATTAAGAGAGCTTCAAAAGACCCCTGATAACTCGAATCTTTTGACAACTTTAGGAGATTTATATTACAGCATAAATGACTATGAAAAGACAATCCATGCGTACCAAAAATCGATAAAGTTTGAACCTGATAATCCTCGGGCTTTGAACAACCTTGCATGGCTTTATGCCACATGCGATGATACAAGATTTCGTGATCCTAAAAAAGCTGTCGAGCTTGCACAAAGGGCCGCAGAACTGCAAAAAGCCCCTCACATTTTAGACACCCTGGCTGAAAGTTATTATATTAACGGAAAATACGAAGAGGCTGTTTATGCGGAAAAGCTTGCCCTTGAACTGGCTAAAAAAGATCGCTTCTATTATAAAAAGCAGCTAAATAAATTCAGGAAAGCAGCAGGAAAAATTGACTACTGAGCAAGCAAAATCAGATTTTTTATAGAAGGTTCAGGGTTAGTGAAGGTTAACAAAAAAAGCAATCCTGAACCTCTTAACCCTGAACCTCTGAACCTGTGAACGCCTATAATTTATTTAATAGTGACCTTCCTCACCTCAAGAAAATCACAATTACCGCCAAAAACCTTTGCTATTCCATCCTGTCTAAGTGTAGTCATGCCATCTTTTATGGCCTGATTTCGGAGGTCTTCCATCTTTGCGTTGCTCTGGATCATCTTTTTCATTACGTCGGTTCCCATGAGCAGCTCATGTAAACCCATCCGGCCTCGATATCCGGTATTGTGACACGCATCACATCCGTTCGCTTTATTTAACATCAAATCTTTCGAGTATGGAATATTTAATATTTTTTCAAATTTCTCCTCACCATGCTCTCGCACCAGTTCGTCATATTCTTCTTTTGAAGGATTATAGGGTTTTTTACAATCTTTACATAGCGTACGGACCAGACGTTGAGCAAGGATACATAGAATTGCGTCGGCAAAGTTGAAAGGATCCATTCCCATATCAAGAAGCCGGGTTATGCTCTCGGGAGCGCTGTTGGTATGCAGGGTCGAAAACACCAGATGGCCGGTTAACGATGCTTCGATGCCAATGGACGTTGTTTCCTTGTCACGCATCTCACCGACCATAATAACATCAGGGTCTGCCCTTAAGAACGCACGCATTGCGGCTGCAAAATTGAATCCTATCTTGGGTTTTACCTGCACCTGCCTTAACCCTGCCTGGGTAATTTCTACCGGATCTTCGGCCGTCCAAATCTTGGTTTCGGTCTTATTGATGTACCCCAACGCTGAATGGAGGGTGGTTGTTTTACCTGAACCGGTAGGGCCACACACAAATATAATACCATAAGGTTTTGTGATTACGCTTATAAAGTTATCATAATTACTTTTTGAAAAACCCATTTTTTTAAGGGGAATCGGCTCACCGGCGGCCAGAATACGCATGACGATATCCTCCAGACCTCCCTGGGTTGGAACCGTTGCAACCCTGAGTTCAATGTCCTTGCCCCCGTATTTTTTAAATTTGATCTTGCCGTCCTGGGGCTTGCGGCGTTCTGCAATATCGAGGTCGGCCATGATTTTGATACGTGATATGACTGCATTCTTATAGCTGAACGGTACGGTCTGGTATATCGAACAGGCACCGTCTACTCTTATCCGGACATTGGTGGGCTGCTTTCCGGGATAAGGTTCGATATGTATATCAGATGCGCCACGGGCGTAGGCATCAAGAATAATTTTATTAACGAGCTGGACAACAGCGCTGTCCTCTTCACCTACTGTGCCTTCGGCTTCTTCTATCTCCTCCGTTTCTTCTCGCAGCTGTGAAAGAATATCATCAATAGCTGCCATTTCTTTTTCATCTTTGGTAAAGAGGTTAATAAAATCAAGAATATCCTTTTTTAATGCCATGGAGAACTTAATTTTCTTGCCTGTGAATAGGACTTTTACTTGATCTATTTTCTGGAGATCATTCGGGTCGTCCACGAGAATCACGATTTTGTCACCTTCCGTACGCAACGGAACCCATACGTTGTTGCGCATGAAAGGGACCTTCAGACCGGATAGAAGCTCACCGGGAATCGGTACATTATCTTTATATTCTACAAACGGAACCTTATAAAAATCACTAAGGGATTTGCCTAAGTCTTTTTTCGAAATCTTCAAATCCCTCATCAAGACACTTTCAATCGGTTCTTTTCTCTTCCTTGCATCGGCAATGGCATTATTAAGTTCCTTTTGTGTCAAGATATTATTTGATAAAAGATAATCGAACTTGGTCGCTTTGGCCTTTGCAATTCTTTTTTGGTTATAAACTGCGATCCCAAGTATTTTGGACAACTCTTTTACGGAATGCTCATCTTCTTTGGTAAATGAACCACCATCTTTGCGATTTATTAGCTGAACAGCACCAAGCAAGTACTTCTGAAAAACAATGGGACCTACGATGACCTGTTTTGTAGTATAGCTGGATTGCTGATCCCAGCTTTTATCAAATTTAAGTGAAGGATCTATGGAATTTAGTTCCTTATCATCATAAACATTTTTGATATTTAAAAGTTTCTGATTCAAAGCAGAATATCCTGCAATACTGTCTCCTGATATCGGGATGCGGATTTCTGATATATCATTTCCCGACTTGAACCTGGAAACAAGCTCACGCTTTATCCCATCGACAATATAAACCGTCATCCTTTCAGCTTCGAAGAGAGAAAGAATATCACTTCTCAGATCTATCAGTATCTCGTCCATATTTGCGGCAGCATTTATTTTGTTGACAATTTTCTGAAATCTTTGCATGTACTCTACATCTGATTTGAGATGCTTTTCAGGCTGCGTGTCACCGGATTTTAAATTGTTAGCTTTTTTTAACATGTTAAATACCTACCCATACTAAAGGTTTTAAGTGTTAGGTTTTAGGTTTTAAGTAACTGTTAAAACAATATAAAAATAAAAACCTAACACCTAAAACTTAAAACTTAACACCTGATGAATTCGACTTTTACGAATTCATCAATCTTTTCCTTCTAACTTATGATAATAGTTATAAATTTTTTTCGAC
>JAUVVS010000122.1 GCA_030604545.1 Deltaproteobacteria bacterium
AAGAGGCATGTTTTTTGCTCTAGTTGAATCATTTGTAAAAAGCTGGCAACCGATATTCCCTTCAAAGCGCCGTCCGGAATATCTTCTTCCAGGGCCTGACGTATAGCCTTTGTAAATTCATCAAACTGAAATGGTTTTTGGAAGAAACAGAAGATGCTATCTGAGATTTTTTCCTTTAATTCCTGTGTTGGGTGGGCAGTCATGACAATGCAAGGAATATGGGGGTGTTTGTCATTTATGTATGCCAAAAGAGACATGCCATCGAGTTTGGGCATATGAATATCTGTGACCAGTAGGGAAATGTACTTGTGCTCCAGGACTCTAATACCTTCTAGACCGTTATCGGCAAATATAACTTCGAATTCATTTTTATATTTCTGCAAACGGATCTGGAGAAACTTTTGAAGCTTTATATCGTCTTCTACTATTAGAATTTTATCCATTCTTTCTCTATACCCGATAGTCTTGCTTTAGTTTTTCCCAGAGGCCGCTTTTGCGGGAATCCAGTTGTAGTTTATTGAGATATTTTAGAGACCCATTTTAGATATTATTCATCTTCTGAAAAACTTTATATAATCCCTGTGTACCTAAGTTTTCATATCCGAGAGAAGTTGCAGCTATATAGAATTGGTGTGCCAGAGACAAACCAGGAAGGGCTAAATTTATTCTTTTTGCCTCATCCAGTGCGATTCCCATATCTTTGATAAAATGCTTTATAAAAAAACCGGGGTCAAAATCTCCTTTTGCTATCCTTTTACCCAAATTATTAATAGACCAGGAACTTGCAGCTCCCTTTCCTATAACGTCAATAACGCTATCAAGATTCATCCCTGTTTTATATGCATATAATAATGATTCAACCACTCCAATCATAGTCCCTGCTATTAAGATCTGGTTGCTCATCTTTGTATGCTGGCCTGCACCTGCCTTCCCCATGTATGCTATATTTTCACCCATTATCTTAAAAAACGGCAATGCCTTATCATAGACATCCATGTCTCCGCCTACCATAATAGCTAATTTGCCTTCCCTGGCTCCGATATCTCCCCCTGACACAGGAGCATCAAGAGAATATATGCCCTTATTTTTGCATATTTCGTATATCTTTTTCGCCAGAATGGGACTTGAAGTGGTCATATCTACGATAACGGAGCCTTGCTTAGCGCTCTTTAAAACTCCCTTTTCATCTAAAATAATTTTCTCGACATCTTCCGGAAAACCTACAATAGAAAAAATGATTTCACTTTTTTCAGCCACTTCTTCCGGAGAATCACACCAGAAAGCTCCTTTTTCTAGTAATTCGGCTGCTTTTTGTTTCGTTCTATTGTAAATGTACGCTGTGTTGCCTGAATTTATTAAATGCAGGCACATTGATTTTCCCATCACCCCTGTTCCTATCCAACCAATATTTTTAGATTCCATGATTTCCTCCGTGTTTGAAACTTGATGTTTGAAACTTAATTTTTTAATGGGATCAATAAAGATAGTTTCGTAAAAGTTAAAAAAATGACTTTTTACAAAGGTCTCTTAGGGTTATATTCAACTGTGCCATAAATTTCAATGGAAAAGATAATGCCCGGAAGATTATATAAGGCTACTCTACAATATAAGTTGCACAGGAATCCTCTGATTCCCATGTTGTGACGCGGGTAACTTTTATGGAATCGTCATTTATTGCTGCTCGAAGCGTCTTAGCAATGTACATGGCAATGTTTTCTGAAGAAGGGTTTCCATCATGAAAGAACTCGAGTTCATTAAGGAATTTATGGTCAAGAATTGCAATGACTTTGGAAAGATGCTTTTTTATTTCACCAAAGTCCACCAGAACACCTGCATCGTTTAAAGTTTCTCCTGCCACGCAAACTTCAACTTTCCAGTTATGTCCATGCAGATTTTCGCATTTCTTTGCCACCATTTTAAGTTGATGGGCTGCTGCAAAATTGGTAACAACTTTTAATTCAAACATCACTTATAATCAACTGAGAGGTTTATATAGCCCCTTTGGCTGGACCACTTTTGAGTATATTTTTTAGTTTATTGGACAACCTACCCGATTCAAGCTTTGCAAATTCTTTGAGGAGCGATTCCTGTTTCTTGGTGAGATTTGTAGGTGTTTTAACCATAATTTGAATTATTTGATCACCACGTCTTCTGCTTCTAAGAGACGGGATACCCTCACCGCGGAAACGGAATAAGTCGCCCGGTTGTGTTCCTTTTGGAATATCCAGCGTTTTTTTACCATTTAAAGTGGGTATGCCTATTTTGTCGCCAAGTGCAGCCTGAACAAATGAAATCGGTATTTGACAGGTTATATTAGTATCGTCACGTTTAAAGAATTCATGGGGCTTTACATGGATGAAAACATAAAGATCTCCCGGCGGTCCACCATTGATGCCTGGTTCCCCTTCTCCCGTAAGACGGAGCCTTGATCCGGAATCGACTCCGCCCGGAATCTTTACAGCAACCTTCTTTCTGAGCTTAATCTGTCCTGATCCTCTGCAATTTGAGCATGGATGAGGTATTGTCTGACCTTTGCCTCGACAGTAGGGGCAGGTGGTTCTTATGGTAAAAAAACCTTGAGTCTGAGAAACCTGACCGGTACCCTGACAGCGACTGCAGGCTTCGTGATATGTACCTTCTTCGCATGCGCTGCCTTTACAGGCCGGGCATACTTCCATCTTTTGTATCTCTATTTCCGTTTCTGTTCCAAAGGCGCCTTCCATAAAGTCAAGCGATATGTCATATCGAAGGTCGGATCCTCGTTGAGCCCTGGTTCTTGGCCGCCTACCAGTACTGAATCCGAAAAAATCTTCAAATATATCACCGAAACTTGAAAATATGTCTTCGAAACCGCCAAAGCCGGAAAAACCAGTCCCCTCAAGTCCATGGTGTCCGAATTGGTCATAAATATTGCGCTTTTGTGGGTCTCGAAGTACTTCGTAGGCTTCTGCTGCTTCCTTGAAATTTTCTTCAGCTGTTTTGTCGGCGGGATTTCTGTCTGGATGGTATTTTAAGGCGAGTTTGCGGTAGCTTGCCTTTAATTCATCATCAGGGGCATTACGATCTACACCTAAAATTTCATAATAATCACGTTTGGCGATCATCTATCTTACCGAATTTTCTAAACGTGTCAGAATAATAAAAAACACTAATTAAAAGTATATCAATTTGGCTCGTTGAAACAAATTGGTGTGGAAAAGCCCTATAGGCGATTAAATTTTAATGGTGGAACTGTTTGAACACGAGTTTTACATGGTGAGACCTTTGCAAAACGCCCCCTTTTGCCCAATTTCTGCGTTAGGCTCAACATTTTGCACGAAGTGAAGCTCTAGCGCTATCCTCAAAATACTCAATGTATTCCTGTGGTTAAAATTTTCACCTGCCTTGAACTTGAACAAAATTGAGCATTTTTCAAAGGTCTCATGGTTAAAATTAAATTGTCTCTGGGGCGACGCTGTTTTTATAGCTCTAAATTATTACAAAAAAGTAATACATATACTACGCTTGTCAATGAAGATTATGATTGAATTATCGCTTTAAAATAGTATCCTTTTTCCATTGCTTATCGTCTTTGAAAGGGTATTCAATATTGTAATGAAGGCCACGGCTCTCCTTTCTGTATGTGGCACATCGTATAATCAGTTCTGCGATGGTGACGATGTTGCGAAGCTCAATCAAATCAGCATCAACCTTGAAATTCCAGTAGTATTCTTGGATCTCATTTTGAATAATATCAATTCGACGTTTTGCCCTGGCCAACCTTTTATTCGATCTAACGATCCCAACATAGTTCCACATGAACCGTCTTATTTCGTCCCAATTTTGTGAAACCATAATGACTTCATCGCTGTCTGTTGTACCAACTTCATCCCATGGAGGTATATCCGGCATAGAATGAAAATCTAAATTGCTAATATCTCTTAAAGCTTGGCCCGCAGTAGTATGGGCGTAAACAAGTGCTTCGAGTAAAGAATTGCTTGCAAGTCTATTGGCTCCATGAAGCCCTGTGCAGGCTGTTTCTCCCACAGCATACAACCTGTGAATATCTGTTCGTCCGAGCATATCGGTTACAACTCCTCCACACATATAATGAGCAGCAGGGACGACAGGGATTGGCTCCTTTGTCATATCAATGCCAAAGGTTAAACATTTTTCGTATAAATTTGGGAAACGCGTTTTTACATATTCAGAATCCACGTGGGATATATCGAGAAATACCGAATCGTTTCCACTTTTCTTGAGTTCCGTATCAATGGCACGGGCAACTATATCTCGATATGCCAAATCCTTTTGTGGATCATATTTTCCCATGAAAGGGCTTCCCGCGCCATCAACGAGGACCCCTCCTTCACCCCTTACGGCTTCTGAAATCAGAAAATTTTTTGCATCAGGATGATATAGACAGGTCGGATGAAATTGAACAAACTCGAGATTTGCCACGGTTGCACCGGCCCTGTAGCCCATTGCAATTCCATCTCCTGTGGAAATGTCGGGATTACTGGTGTAAAGATAAACCTTCCCTGCGCCTCCAGTGGCAAGGAGTGTTATTTTGGCACAGAAGGTTTTAACCTTATTTGTTTCTCTGTCAAGAATATATGCGCCGCAGCAATAGTCTTCATGGTTGGTTGTAACCAACCCTCTTTTCATTCGGGTGGAACAAGTAATAAGATCGATAGCGATGTGATTTTCAAACAAGGTAATACGATCATGGTTTTTAACATGATTTAATAGAACTCCTTCAACTTCCCTTCCTGTCATATCCTGAGCATGCACAATACGTTTTTTCGTGTGACCGCCTTCACGTCCCAGATCAAAATCAGACTCAAAATGAGGTGGTCCCTTTTTTGTGCGGTTTTGTTTTCTAAGGTTAAAATGCACCCCCAGATCGGTTAATTCACGGATTCTTTTCGGTCCGTTTTTGATGACCATCTCCACAACATCCTTATGGCAGAGACCATTACCGGATGAAAGGGTATCCTTGATGTGAAGTTCAAATGAGTCGGAGCTGCTAAAAGCCGATGCAATTCCGCCCTGTGCCATGTTGGTGATGCTGTCCATAGCCTCTTTTTTTGTAACCAGAACAACATCACCGAATTCAGCAACCTTAAGGGCAAAGGAAAGCCCTGCTATCCCGCTCCCAATTATTAGAAAATCTGTTTTAATTTCCATTTTCAAAGGTTTCAAATTGTTTCTATAGTAATGATGACCGCCTCTTCTGACGTTTAGCACTGAAACCTATTAAGAAACCCAATATAAGCACACCTGCGCCTGCTAAAAACCACCTGATGTTATGTCCTATCTGGAGTTGTATTAATTCCTCTTCAAATTTGTCGGCCTTTTTTGTCTGTTCGGAAAGCCGTGACATTGCTTTTTGGTAATTTGTTTTAAGTTTAATAAATCCCGAAGATTCCCTTTTGAGTGCCTCATAAGATTCACTCAGTTGCTTGAGAGCTGTTTTGCTGCTGGAAAGTCCCGAATTGAGCCTTTTATATTCATCCTTTAGTTTTTTGTTTTCTTTAAGTAATGATTCAGAGTAGTCCGTAAGTTTTTTATGCTTTTTTTTCAATCTTTCCAGCAAAAGAGAACTCGGTTTTTTTGGCGTAAGGAAACGGTTTAGAACCCAGCCTTCCTTTCCATCTCGAGTTCGGACATTCGTCCACTTCTCATCCGGGATTAACACTTCAAGTTCCTGCCCGGAAGAAAGCATCTTTATTATTTTGTGATCAATTCCCGGTCCTGTTCTCAATGTTATCTTTATAATATCGCTGATATACATTTTTTCAGCCTTGACGATTGGAGAAAAAATAAATATAAAAATTCCAATAAAAACAAAATGTTTCATAGGGCACTCTCCATAAGGGTTGAAAATTAGACAAATTATAAATTGACGAAATTAAAAATCGGCACTATGATTATATACTATTTGTTGAAAAAAGTTAATCTGTCAATAATTTCTTTTAAAATGGTAATATATATGATAAATTGATAATTGGCAATTGAAGATTGAAGATTTAATTTTGTAGGTTGATGGTTGAATATTGAAGATGTGTTATGATAGCATTTGATTTACAATGTGCCAATGGGCATACATTTGAAGGCTGGTTCGAAGATGGACAGGCATACCGGAAGCAGAGAAAAAAAGATCAAATTGAATGTCCGGTTTGCGACGATACTTCTGTTTCCAAAATTCCTTCCAGTTTTGCAGTAAAAGCGTCTAAGACTACATCAGATTCTTACGGTCATGACGCAGAACTACTGAAGATAGGCAAGAAGATGGTCGATTATGTGAAGAAGAATTTTGACGATGTAGGCTGTGATTTTGCCAAGGAAGCCTTGAAAATACATTACGGAGTTTCTGAACCTAGAAATATAAGAGGTGTCAGCACCGATCAGGAAGAAAAGACGCTTAAGGATGAGGGAATAAAGTTTTTCAAAATTCCCATGCCGGCTACAACCGATACTGATACATAGATATTCCGTAACCGTTCACCGTTCAGAGGTTCAGGGTTCATGGTTTACGATTTTTTCATATTTTTGCTTTTAATCTCAGTGCAAGCTCGCTCGGCTAATTTTAACGCTCGAAT
>JAUVVS010000277.1 GCA_030604545.1 Deltaproteobacteria bacterium
TAAGGCTGACGCTAAAAAGATCCTGAATAGGCTAAGAAAAGAAAATCGAAAAGTGATTCTGATGTATAAATAACTATACTGTAAACGGCCACCTCTACGCTTTTGGTTTTTGTCATTTGCCATATGTCGTTTGCTTCACTGTTATTCAATTGTCATTCGCTTCGCTGTCATTCGGTTGAAATTCGATTGTCAATTGTCATTCGTGATCAGTATCCAATGGCCATTGAATTTCTACTTAATTTCTACTGAATTTCCATTGAATGACTAATTACCAGTCTGGCACAGATTTAAAAAGCTCAAAATAAGACCATTTTAAGCATAATAGCAAACATGGAGAACATACCATGAAAATAACTAAAGAAGAAGTGCTTTACGTGGCGAACCTTGCCCGCCTCGAAATGGATGAGGAATCCATAGATAAATTCGCGCGGCAGATAGGAACCATATTGGAATATGTCGATACGCTTAATCGGGTTGACACAGAAGGTGTTTCGCCAACCTCTCACGCGATTTTTCTGACAAATGCGTTTAGAGAAGACGAGATTAAAGAGCATCTGGACAGGGAAGCGGCACTTGCCAATGCCCCTGAAAAAGAAGATGAAAATTTTGTGGTTCCAAAAGTGATTGATTAAAAGGAGTTCCACTGTATGAATTTGCATGAACTTACTATAGAAAAGGCACACAGGCTATTAAAACAAAAGGATATATCTTCGCAGGAGTTGACCAGGGCTGTTCTTGGCCGTATGGACACCATTGATGAAAAAATAGGCGCCTATATTACCGTGGCGCGTGAAACGGCAATGACCAAGGCTGAGCTTGCAGATAAGGCAATCGGCGAAGGGAATATTTCACCCCTTACCGGTATTCCCCTGGCAATAAAAGATCTTATCTGTACAAAAAACCTTCGAACAACCTGTGCGTCAAAAATTTTAGAAAATTTCATACCCCCCTATGATGCAACAGTTATAAGGAAGCTGAAGCGAGCTGGTGCCGTGATTCTCGGGAAGACAAACATGGATGAATTTGCCATGGGTTCATCCACGGAGAATTCAAGCATAAAGTTGACCCACAACCCATGGGACTTGACGCGTATTCCCGGCGGATCAAGCGGAGGATCCGCAGCGGCAGTTGCGGCCGACATGTGTTTAGGCGCTCTAGGTTCTGATACGGGAGGGTCTATACGTCAGCCTGCATCACATTGCGGTATTGTGGGGATGAAGCCTACATATGGGATGGTATCTCGTTTCGGACTTGTTGCCTTTGCTTCATCTCTTGACCAGATTGGCCCCCTTACAAAAGATGTTACAGATAGTGCTTTGCTGATGAATGCCATCTCAGGTTACGATTCTAAAGATTCCACGTCAGTACAAAAGGATGTACCTGATTTTATATCTTTTCTTGAAGACGGTCTAAAGGGAATTACCATCGGAATTCCCCGAGAGTATAATGCGGTAGACGGTCTTGATTCAGATGTTTCGGCTGCAGTAAAGAATGCCGTTAAGATTATCGAAAAGCTCGGTGCTAGATGTATTGAAGTCTCTCTGCCTCATACGGAATTTGTAGTGGCGGCCTATTATGTTATTGCACCTTCAGAAGCCAGTTCAAATCTTGCCAGGTACGATGGTGTAAAATACGGTTTCAGGGACAAATATAACAAGAATATCATTCAAATGTATAAAAAGACCCGGTCAAAAGGGTTCGGCCCTGAAGTCCAACGGCGTATCATCATAGGGACTTATTCTCTTTCAGCAGGGTATTATGATGCTTATTATGGTAAGGCCTCCCAGGTACGCACGTTAATTATGGAGGATTTTAAAAAGGCTTTTGAAATCTGCGATGTACTTCTATCTCCTGTAGCTCCTACTTCGGCATTCAGAATAGGAGAAATGACAGACGACCCCCTTACCATGTATTTGTCCGACATATTTGCACTATCGGCAAACATTGCCGGAATACCCGGTATGTCCATACCCTGCGGATTTTCAGCAGAGGGCCTTCCAATTGGACTTCAGATAATGGGAAAGCATTTTAGCGAGGAAATGCTTTTTAAGGTAGCTTACAATTTTGAACAAAACACAGATTTTCATAAGAAGAAGACGAAATTATAAGCATAAAGTTAAACCACGAAGAACACGAAGGGACACGAAGAATGAAATTTGATGAATTATCAAACCGTGTTCTTCGTGCTCTTCGTGGTAAATAATTTGTCTATTTAAAAGGTGAAGTACCATGAGCATTCAGCCGGAAGGTGAAGATTTGAGGAAAGCGGTCAAGTGGGTTTCTGAAGAACGAAAGTTTAACCCGGATAAAACTTTGCAGAAGTTAATCGAAGAGGCCTGCATAAAATTCAATCTCTCACCAAAAGATGGAGATTTTTTAGACCGATTTGTAAAGAGTGTTTAATATTTAGATTATTAGAGCCTGTTCAATAATTAAAGTTTCAGAAGCTTGTAGTGTAATTAATCTCTGAGTTGAGATATTTTTTAAGAAACGCGCCGGTTGACTATGTTGAATAATTGTAAGGATAAAAGGCGTAAAGGAATTAAAAAGAGAAAAATCCTTTTGTTTATGGAGAGACAGTAAGTGGTGAGCACTTCTGCAACTGGGTGCTTGAAATTGATGAACTGGTAGCCGATATCAAGAAACGAAAATTATCTGAAACATGAATGTTAAACAAAATAAAGGCGAGATAGTCATATATTAGACGAAAGATTGACAAACGTCTTTAGAAGTTAACCTGGTTGAGGATACTGTATGGTTGGATACCCATCAAATGGCGAATCTTTTTCAACGAGACAGAGCCGTTGTTGTCAGGCACATAAGGAATATCTATAAAACAGGTGAATTGTTGCCGGATTCAACCTGTGCAAAAATTGCACAGGTTGCTAAGGACGGTAAAAAAAGGGTGATGGATTTTTATAGTCTGGACATGATAAAAATACAATTTCTCAGGGTGATTCCGCGAAAGTGCCGAAAGTGCGCCTCTGCGGAGTATAGTCCACCCGTCAAATATAGACCAAATTACGATACTTCGTAAAATAGTCTTGACCAATTTACGATACTTCGTAAAATAGTCTTGACTTTCAGTTTGTTCCTATATAATACTATCGTCATGAAAAGATCATATTCTTCAGTCCTTACCGAACA
>JAUVVS010000077.1 GCA_030604545.1 Deltaproteobacteria bacterium
ATTCAATAAATTGAAGCGAAGGCTGGTCGGGGCGAGAGGATTTGAACCTCCGACTTCCTGCTCCCAAAGCAGGCGCGCTTCCAGGCTGCGCCACGCCCCGATATTTTAGATATTATTATCACGCTTAATTCATTCACGCAAGGTAATAAAAAAGGCTTTATTATTTTTTTTGGAAAAAATCATTTATTCCGTTACTTATTCCTATTGCAAAATCGGATAAAACTTTTGTATCGTTCAGCTTTTTTTCTTCGACAGGATTGGTTAGATATCCGATTTCTATAAGTATTGCAGGCATTCCTGCCCCTTTTAAAACAATAAGCGGTGCTCCTTGAATCTTACTTTTTTTAGATTTTAACTGTTGAAGAAGACGATCTTGGACTAATTTGGCCAAAACTTTACTCTCTGTTGTATACTTATTTTGAATATTATCCCAGTTTGTATTAGTTTTGTCGTTTTCAAAAGGCTTTTTTGGTGGAGCTTCAGGTATCAAGGCTGGTTTTAATATTTCTTTGAAATAAAATAGAGACATGCCGCTTGCTTCATGGAGGAAGCTGCCACCCGTATGTAAGCTGACGAAAAGATCTGCTTTTATATTGTTGGATACGGCTGCTCTGTCATGAAGATCAAGCGAATAGTCATCGGTACGTGTAAGGACAACCCTGTATTTATTTCCAAGTTCATCTGCAATCATACGAGCGAGGGTTAATGTTACTGCTTTTTCCAATGTACCGCCCGGACCCTGCGCACCTGTATCATTACCGCCATGCCCGGGATCTAAAACAACGGCAGCTTGGTGCTCCTTGAAAAACAGCTTTTTTGTTTTTCCTTCCGTCGTTGCTATACTGATAAATAAAATCGTAAATATTATTACAAAAAGACGATGCTGTTTGTAAAGTGCCGACATAAAACCCTTTCATCAATTTTGCTTGACACTATTTTTTTTTAATAATAATCTTAAATTGTTTAAGACAAATTTAATTTATTTTTCTACAAAGTCAAGTAATTATATGCGAGAGTGGCGGAAATGGTAGACGCACTGGACTTAGGATCCAGCTCTGGGAACAGAGTGGGAGTTCAAGTCTCCCCTCTCGCACCAGTTAAAAAATCAACCCAAAGTGCCAAAAAATTAAACTTCGGGCGCTTGATTTATTTGAAAGGAATAGTATGAAATTTACCGTAGAAGATGTGAGCACCGTAAAAAAGATTCTTCATGTTGAGATTCCTAAAGAAGATGTTGCCAGTGAACTCGATGAGGCTTATAAAAATCTTAAAAAAGGGGCGAAAGTCAAAGGTTTTCGACCGGGTAAGGCGCCCCGCTCGGTTCTGGAAAGACTCTATAAAAAGGATGTAAATAGTAATGTCTCTTCAAAATTGATCCAGGATTCTTTAAATGACGCAATTAAAGAGGCGGAACTCAAGATTATTGGAAATCCCATAGTTGATCCGCCTGAATTAAATGGAAATGAGTTGTATAAATATGACGCAACCATCGAGGTAAATCCTGAAATTGAGAAAATTGATTTTAAAGGATTAAACCTTAAGAGAACACTTTATAAGGTTAGTGATGAAGAGATTGATGCGCAGCTTAAAATGCTACAGAAAAATCTTGCTCAGAAAAAACCGATTGAAAAAGATCGACCGGTTCAAGATGGTGATTTTGTGGTTATAGATTATGAAGGTTTTAATGACGGAAAACCTTTTGCCGAGACTCAAAAAACAAACAATTTCATAATTAAAGTTGGTGAAGGTCATATTTCAAAGGATTTCGATTCAGGATTGACTGGCATGAAGCCGGAGGAAAACAAGGAAATAAAAGTCAATTTTCCAAAGGATTATTTTAATGATAAACTGGCAAACCTTGAGATAACCTTTCATGTAAAACTAAAAGAAATCAGAGAAGAGGTGCTTCCTGAAATCGATGATGAATTTGCAAAGAACCTTGGAAAATATAAAACATTGAGCAGTTTGAAAAAAGATATAACCAACAACCTAAAAAAGGGTTATGCCAAAAGGGCGGAGCAAGAGTTAAATGAACAAATCTTTACAGCATTGATAGAAAAGACTGATTTTGAGGTACCCGAAGTCTTGGTTAACTATGAACTGGATAGCATTATTGAAGAGGCTGAAAGATCTTTTGCTTTCTATAACAAGTCGATGGAAGAACATGGAATTACAAGGGAAACAATTTCAGAAGAATATCGTGATACAGCTGAAAAACAGGTAAGACGACACCTGATACTCAATAAGGTGATTCAGCAGGAAAATATGATCTTATCTGATAAAGACTTGGATACCGGTTATGAAGAAATGTCCCAGAATTTCCAGCAGCCTATTGAGGAAATCAAGAATTTTTACAACCAAAACAAAGATAAACTTGAGCTTTTTAAACAAACTTTACTTGAAAAAAATGCGATAAAGCTTATTATTGATAATAGTCTCATTGAAGATAAGGAACCTGACGCAAAGCAGGAAACAAAAAAATTGGTGACCGAATAAATGAGAGACATTTGAAAGGAGAGTGTTTGTGCCGTTAATACCCATTGTTATAGAACAAAGCAGTAGGGGTGAGCGTGCTTATGATATTTATTCAAGGCTCCTTAAGGACAGGATAATTTTCATTGGTTCGCCCATGAGTGATGAGATCGCGAATCTTTTAATAGCGCAACTCCTTTTTCTTGAATCAGAAGATCCTGATAAGGATATAAATTTTTACATAAACTCACCGGGTGGATTGGTTACGGCGGGTATGGCGGTCTATGATACGATGCAGTATATTAAACCGGATATTGCAACAGTATGCATTGGCCAGGCCGCCAGTATGGGAGCTCTTTTACTGACTGCAGGGACAAAAAATAAGCGCTATTCATTGCCCAACTCAAGAATTTTAATCCATCAACCCATGGGAGGATTTCAGGGGCAGGCCTCTGATATTGAAATTCAGGCAAAGGAAATCCTTCGTATGAAGGATACCCTGAATAAAATATTTATGATTCATACGGGGAAGGATTTAGAACAGATACAGTCAGACACGGACCGTGACTTCTTTATGACGAGTCAGGAGGCAAAAGAATACGGCCTAATTGATCATGTAATCGTCAACAGAGATGATCTCAACAATTTAAATGACACGGAGGCATAAAATGTCAAAAAAAGGCAGCGAAAACGATAATCTCTTCTGCTCATTTTGTGGAAAAAATCAGAAAGAAGTCAAGAAGCTGATTGCCGGCCCTGCAGTCTATATATGTGATGAATGTATCCAGTTATGTGGAGAAATAATCGAAGAGGAAAGTGAAAGGGACGCAGAAGACTTTGATCAAATCCTTTCTCCGAAAGAAATTAAAGGCATGCTTGATGAGTATGTGATTGAACAGGATCAAGCAAAAAAAATTCTTGCTGTTGCAGTCTACAATCACTACAAAAGGTTAGACTCTCCAATTGGCACGGGAGATGTTGAAATCCAAAAAAGTAATATCATGCTTATAGGACCGACAGGTTGCGGAAAAACGTTGTTGGCTCAAACACTTGCTCGATTTTTAAACGTACCCTTTACCATTGCAGATGCTACGAGCCTGACAGAAGCAGGCTATGTCGGAGAAGATGTTGAAAACATTATCCTTTCTCTCCTTCAAAATGCCGACTACGATGTAGAAAAAGCCAAGACCGGTATTGTTTACATTGATGAAATAGATAAAATAGCAGGGAAGTCTGATAATCCGTCAATTACACGTGATGTATCAGGTGAGGGAGTTCAACAAGCATTATTGAAAATTATTGAAGGGACCACCGCCAGTGTGCCTCCTAAAGGGGGGAGAAAGCATCCTCAACAGGATTTTGTCAAGGTGGACACTTCGAATATACTTTTTATTTGCGGAGGTACTTTTAACGGGCTTGAGCATATAATCCAGCGACGTCTCGGACCTAATGTCATGGGATTTGGGGCAACAATTATTAAAAAAGAAGAGAAAAATACGGAAAAAATCCTTCGGCAAGTCCAGCCTGAAGATCTTATCAAATTTGGGTTGATTCCCGAATTTATAGGTCGTCTTCCCGTTGTTGCTACACTTGGCGAATTGAACGAGGCTTCATTGATTAAAATTCTTGAAGAGCCGAAAAATGCCTTGGTTAAGCAGTTTAAAAAGCTTTTTGAGATCGAGGATGTAAATTTAAGATTTACTGACAGCGCTCTCTTATCCATCGCAAAAGAAGCAATGAAACGAAAATCCGGTGCCAGGGGACTTCGTGCTATTATGGAAGGCTGCCTGCTTGAGATAATGTATAATATTCCTTCTTTAGAAGATGTCAAAGAATGTGTTGTTAGTGAAGATGTTGTGCTGAATGATGAGGATCCGATACTGTTGTACGAACAAACAAAAAAGCAGGCATAAAATATTGATGAATTCGTAAAAAGTCGAATTCATCACGTTTTAGGTTTTAAGTGTTAGGTTTGAAGTTATGGTATTACATTTATTTACAGATACTTAAAACTTAAAACGCTCGTAAAAGTAAATTTTTTACTTTTTACGAGACCATCAATATTAAACTATCAACAATAGTTGATATAAATAGGTAGAAATAAAAATGGTAAATTTACCGAAAATATTCAAGGAAGATAAATCTGATCCGTCAATATTGATACTCCCGCTTTTACCGCTTAGGGATATGGTTGTCTTTCCCCATATGGTTGCCCCTTTATTTGTTGGTCGTTCAAAATCTGTGAGTGCACTGGCCGAGGCAATGAGTCATGACAAACGTGTTTTCCTTGCTACCCAGAAAAAGGCGGGAATTGACAATCCCAAGGGGAAAGATATCAGTTCAGTAGGGACTATCGGAACAGTGCTTCAGCTTCTTCGGCTTCCGGATGGTACGGTTAAAGCCCTGGTTGAAGGCAAATCCAGGGCAAGAATTGGCCGTTTTATACAGAATGATGACTTTTTTCAGGTTGAGGTAGAACCTATATTTGAACCGGAAGAATCGACAACAGAATGTGTTGCTCTGAGCAGGATGATCGTTGAAAACTTTGAGGAGTATGCCAAGCTGATCAAGAACATTTCAAAGGATCTTGTAAATAAAGTTTCAACCATTTCAAACCCCTCACAGCTGGCTGATACAGTGGCAGCCCATTTTACGTTCAAAATTAAGGACAAGCAAGAATTGTTGGAAACGATTCTTCCGGAAGAAAGACTTTCACTCCTTCTGCGCTTAATAAAGATGGAAATCGAGATCTTCAGAACGGATCAAAAGATAAAGGGCCGCGTCAAAAACCAGATGGAAAAAACTCAGAAACAATATTATCTAAATGAGCAGATGCGGGCTATAAAAAAGGAGATGGGAGCTGAAGAGGATCCGGGTGATGAACTCAAAGAGCTTGAAAAGCGGATCAAGCGGAAAAGAATGTCAAAGGAGGCTGCAGGCAAGGTCAGGCAAGAGTTCAAAAAGCTTAAAATGATGACACCCATGTCTGCAGAAGCAACAGTAGTTCGAAATTATATTGATTGGATAATCAGCCTACCGTGGTTTGAACGATCAAGAGTGCGTAATGACATTGAAGAAGCTGAGAAAATATTAAACGAGGACCATTATGGTCTAAAAAAGCCAAAGGAACGTATCCTGGAATATCTTGCAGTCCAAACTCTGGTCAAAAAAGTCCGAGGGCCTATCCTATGCTTTGTTGGTCCTCCCGGTGTGGGAAAGACTTCGCTTGCCAAATCCGTGGCCAGGGCTACAGGACGACGATTTGTACGCCTTTCTCTCGGGGGCGTAAGAGATGAAGCTGAAATTCGAGGGCATAGGCGTACATATATCGGCGCAATGCCCGGAAAAATAATCCAGTCCCTGAAAAAGATAGGTGTAAACAACCCAGTATTTTGCCTTGACGAAGTAGATAAAATGAGCATGGATTTCAGGGGAGACCCTTCTGCAGCTCTTCTTGAAGTCCTTGATCCTGAACAGAACTTCAGCTTTAATGACCATTATCTTGATATTGATTACGATCTTGCAAACATTCTTTTTATTACTACGGCCAATACATTGCCGGACATTCCACTTCCATTACAGGACAGGATGGAAATTATACGTTTGCCGGGCTATCCCGAATACGAAAAGTATCATATAGCTAAAGGCTTTCTTGTACCCAAACAGATTAAAATGAACGGACTTGAAAATAAGAAAGTGGAGTTTTCTAAAAATGCCATTTCTGTTATCATTCAGCGTTATACGCGAGAAGCGGGCGTAAGAAATCTTGAACGTGAAATATCCTCCATATGTAGGAAGATTGCGCGTGAAGTTGTAAAGCGTAATGAAAACGGTTTATTCAGGATAACAGAAAAATCCGTGCCAAAACATTTGGGGCCATACCGCTTCAGACATGGACAACTTGAAGAAAAGGACCAGATCGGCATTGTTACCGGACTTGCATGGACACAGGTGGGAGGCGAACTTCTTTGTGTTGAAACCTTGATCATGCCCGGCAAGGGGGAGTTGACCATAACCGGCAAACTGGGAGATGTAATGAAAGAATCTGCTCAGGCAGCTGTAAGTTATGTTCGTTCACGTGCCGAATCCTTTATGATCGACAATAAATTTTATAAAAAATTTGATATTCACATACATATACCTGAAGGCGCCATTCCAAAGGACGGACCTTCTGCTGGAATATCAATGTGCACCTCCATCATATCAGCCCTTACAAAGAGACCAGTTTACCGTGATATTGCCATGACCGGTGAGATCACATTGCGCGGCCGCGTTCTTCCTATTGGAGGATTAAAGGAGAAGATTCTTGCCGCTCACAGGGGAGGAATTAAAAAGGTTATTATTCCAAAAGAAAACGAAAAGGATTTAAAAGATATACCTGCTGGAATTTCAAAACAGATAGAAATTGTTTTGGTTGAACATATGGATGAGATCCTTCCCCATGCTTTGATTGTAAATGAAGGGGAAACTATTTTTAAGAAAGATGATATTGCTTTTCAGATAACCCCAAAGGAGATGGAGCAAAGAGCGCCATTGATTTAGACTTGCTTTTTTTCAGAAACAATTAGCCCTTGACATTACTTTTATTAACGGCTAGTAGTACATTTCTTTGAAATTAAATTCGCTATTATATGGGCGGGTAGCTCAGTTGGGAGAGCATCCCGTCTTTCCAGACGGGAGGATCACAGGTTCATTACCACTTTCGTTCTTTTTTGTATGTTCCGTTGATAACGGTAGAGCAACTGACGGGCGGGTAGCTCAGTTGGGAGAGCATCGGCCTTACAAGCCGGGGGTCACAGGTTCAAGCCCTGTTCCGCCTACCAGCGGGTTCAAATCCCGTCGTCCCCGCCAGTGAAATCAAAGACTTACGAGAAATCGCAGGTCCTTTTCTCTTTCCATAATATTCGTTTTCCAACCCTATTTCCAACCTCGAAGAGCATTCAGTCTAAATATTCGGTTAGCCACCTCCCATTTAAGATGGAAGACCCCATTGCTACCCCAGCCACAAGGAACTCAAGACTTATAGGATAGCCACATTTTTCCGTCTCGCATAACCTGGGCCAGGAATGAAAGAACCTCATCAGAGGTAACGCTGTCGATTTCCCTCTTCCTAAAGCTCTCGTTGAAGCGGATCAGGATGAACTGGTAGGCTTTTAAAGAGTTTTTTTTGAGTTGTTTCTGTGGTAATCTAAACAGAATTCGGCCGCTTGAGAAATTTGCATAGTAAACCTCCTTGGTCTTGTTGAGTGTGGCTTAGGCCTCCAGCAGGAGTCTAGGATAACCAGTTGAAATAATCAAGCAGTGAGGCCTGATGGCGGATGCGCGATTTTGGCAAGTTACCTACAATCGGGATAAGTCTGAAATTCACCTTGCAGGTGGCCGAGGTCCAACTCTCCGGGCAGCCTTATGTTATTAAGTAGTGGTAGAGACCCTTATGGAAGCACCGGTGAATTGGTGGAATCCCTC
>JAUVVS010000260.1 GCA_030604545.1 Deltaproteobacteria bacterium
CCTAACTGCAAGATTACATGCCTTTTTCCAAATCTCAAGATCTTCAAAAGAACTATATGCCATTTTTCTTCCTCCTTTATTAGGTTAATAGATTTTAAAATTGAACTATATACATATACAAATATGATGAATTCGTAAAAAGTCGAATTCATCACGTTTTAGGTTTTAAGTGTTAGGTTTGAAGTTATGTTATTACAATTATTTACAGATACTTAAAACTTTAAACCTAAAACTTAAAACTATTCAATACATATACATATTCTTAAAACTTTAAACCTAAAACTTAAAACTATTCAATATACATCGCATCACCGTAACTGTAAAATCTGTATCTTTTATTTATAGCTTCTTTGTATGCTTCTAGGATCTTTTCGCGTCCTGCAAATGCAGATACGAGCATAAGAAGTGTCGATTTGGGAAGATGAAAATTTGTGATCATTGCATCTATAACTTTAAATCTGTATCCAGGATAAATAAAAAGATCGCAGTTGCCGCCGCCGGAAGAAACCTTTCCGTTGATATCCGATGCATACTCCAGCGTGCGCACACATGTCGTTCCAACTGCTATGATGCGGTTTTTACCTTCTTTTGCACGGTTTATGGTGTCCGCAACATCTTTGGAGATGGAGAATCGTTCTGAATGCATGCTGTGGTTTCTTATATCAGAAACCCTTACCGGAAGGAAGGAACCGTATCCCACATGCAAGGTAACTTCAACTATCTTTACACCTTTTGATTTTAATTTTTCGAGAAGCTCTTTTGAAAAGTGAAGGCCTGCCGTAGGGGCCGCAACAGCTCCCTTTTGTGATGCATACACTGTCTGGTAAGATGTTCTGTCGTTACATATATTATCGTCTGATCCCCGCTTTATATATGGAGGGAGCGGCACCTTTCCTATGCTGTAAAGGAGGCTTTCAAAATTATCGTTACATGAAAATCTTACTTCATAGATTCCGTCTCGAAAATGAAGAACTTCAGCTTGTAATCCCTTATCAAAAAAAATTAATGAGCCGGTTTTGGAACGTTTTGAGGCTCTTATAATGCATTCACATGTAAATGTGATATGGCCTGTCTTTCTTTTTGAATCATCTGAATAGTTTAGAATAAGAAGCTCTGTTTTTCCCCCGGTATCCTTATTGCCGATCAGACGCCCTGGAATAACCTCGGTGTTATTTACAACAAGCAAATCTGATGGTAAGAGAAGATCAAGAAGTTCATAAAACCGATGGTGCGACAGTGCGCCTGTCTCACGATGAAGAAAGAGGAGCCTGGAATGGTCCCTCTGATCTACCGGCTTTTGTGCAATAAGTTCATCGGAAAGATCGTAGTTGTAATCTTTAAGCGAAAACATGATCCTTAATTAGGCGTTCACAGGTTCAGAGTTCACCGTTCAGGGTTATCTTTCTTTCATTGGCTTTGCGAGTTAGATCCCGGGCCAGCTGCCATGCCTCAATATCCTCAAATCGATTTATTCTCATGACTTCTCCAAACAGAACTACAAAATCAACGGTTCAGATTTTCGGTGACCCTGAACCTTGAACCCTGAACCTCTGAACCCGTGAACGGTTACTTTACCTTTTCCCCAGGTAAATCATGAAGAGACCGATAATCATTAGCACGAAGCCAAACCTTCGCAAAGCGCTGTCAGACATCTCAAAAATTTTTTGCACCCATATTTTCATCTTCTCGGGAATTACAAAATATGGAAGTCCTTCCAAGATCATTACCATTCCAATCACACAAAGAAAAAATTTCATGATATCTTTATTCCGGGTTTTACTGTTTTAATTTTCAAACGGATTATGGTGTTTATTTATAATCTTTCGGGACATGATTTGTCAAAACAAAATGGCTTGACTACAGGGCAATGTCAAAGTAGATTCTAATAGTGTCCATTCGGAAATGGCATCTTTTGGCCCAATACGGCGTTCTCGCCCTTTTGCGATCCTCGACGTAGATCTACTACGAGTGTCGAAGATCCCGTTTCGGCGGGGCGGTCACAAAAGGGCTGCGGCCTTGTCTTGAACCAAAATCTACCATTTCCGAATGGACCCTAATTATTTGGTAACGTTAAAAAGTTATGGCATTTTTTCGTAGGCGTTTATAATCTGAAAAGGTAAAAAATGGAATTTGAAGCAGTGATCGGGCTTGAAGTTCATGCCCAGTTGAAAACAAAAACAAAGATATTTTGCAGCTGTTCAGCTTCATTCGGGGCTCCTCCCAACACCCATACATGCCCTGTTTGTTTGGGTATGCCCGGGGTGCTTCCCGTTCTTAATAAAAAAGTTGTTGAATTTGCCACTCTCATGGCTTTGGCTACAAACTGTGAGATTAACCACGAAAGCAGATTTGCGCGCAAAAACTATTTTTATCCGGATCTTCCAAAAGGGTATCAAATTTCACAATACGAACTGCCGATTGCCCTTCGTGGACACATCGATATTGAAACAAACGGCAATATAAAAAGGATTGGTATAACAAGGATACATATGGAAGAGGACGCAGGTAAACTGACCCATGATCAGGGTCGATCTTTTTCCATGGTTGATTTCAACAGAACGGGCGTACCCCTTATCGAGATTGTTAGCGAGCCGGATATTAGATCTCCTGAAGAGGCAGGGGCTTATCTTCGAAAACTAAGGTCAATTGTCCGCTATATAGATATCTGCGATGGAAATATGGAAGAGGGAAGTTTCAGGTGTGATGCAAACATATCCATAAGACCGAAAGGGACTGAAACCCTTGGAACCCGCACAGAGCTTAAAAACCTGAATTCCTTTAAAAACGTTGAAAAATCACTCCATTTTGAGATCGAAAGACAGAAAGATATTATATTGGAAGAGGGCAGGGTGACCCAGGAAACACGATTGTGGGATCCTGATAAAAATAGAACCACTTCCATGCGAGAAAAAGAAGAGGCTCATGATTATCGCTATTTTCCTGATCCTGATCTGTTGCCCCTTGTGATCGATGATGACTGGATCGAGACAATAAAAAAGGCTCTCCCTGAACTTCCGGATGAAAAAAAGAATCGTTTTAAAAAGGAATACAACCTTCCTGTATACGACGCCGACGTGCTGACAACAAGCCGCGAACTGGCAGACTATTTTGAAAATTGCGTAAAAGAATTCCCCAATCCTAAACAGGTAAGCAACTGGGTCATGGGTTCACTTCTGGGACTTTTAAATGCCAAAGAAAAAACAATAGACCAATCTCCCATTTCTCCTATAAACCTTGCCCGGCTCCTTAAACTCATGGATGAGGGAATAATAAGCGGCAAGATTGCAAAGACCGTATTTGAAGAGATGGCGCAATCCGGTAAACCACCAAAAGAGATTGTTGAAGAAAAAGGTCTTGTTCAGGTTTCAGATACATCTGCTATTGATGATGTTGTTACAAATGTGCTTTCACGTTGTTCAAAAGAGGTTGAAAAATACAAAAGCGGAAAGACCAAACTTTTTGGCTTTTTTGTGGGCCAGGTGATGAAAGAGACAAAAGGGAAAGCAAATCCGAAAATTGTTAACGAAGTGCTAAAGATAAACTTAATAGCAATTGATAGATACGCAGAGAATAATCATCACGAAAACACGAAAATACGAAAGCACGAAATATATATATAATGGACAATCACAGACTACATTTTGCTCAACTTCGATATAGTTTTGTTCTCGCCCGCTCTCTATGGTCGCTTGAGTTCACAGAGATCACAGAGAGATAAATA